>NZ_CP018194.1:600000-840000 GCF_001889545.1 Granulibacter bethesdensis
TGGCGCAGGCCATGGCGGAAATATCCCGCTTCTGCACGGCCGTTTCCGGTGCTGCGGCGGAAAATATGGTACGCGGTGGCGGCTGGATGTTTCTGGAGCTGGGACGCCGGATCGAACGGGCATGGACGTCCGCCGGCATGCTCGCAACAGTTCTGGATACGCGCCCGTCCTGGCTGGAGACCAGTCTGCGCGTTGCACTGGAATTATGCGACAGCGCCATAACCTATCGGAACCGGTATCTGACAGCAATCCAGCCTGATCCTGCGCTGGATCTGGTGATTGCCGATCCCGACAATCCACGCAGCCTGATTTTTCAGCTCGTTGCGATCAGGGAGCGGTTGATGCAGGTTGCCGAGGCCGCACAGCAGCCGGATGAGGCAGTCGGTTTGATTGCGGCCGCAAACGCGTTGGGCGAGGAGGCGGTGATCATTGCCGGAGACGTGGTCAAGGCCGATGATCCATATGCCGCCACCCTGACGGCGGCGAAGCGTTTACGGGGGCTGGAAACAGGTGCGGCCGCTCTTTCCGACCAGATTACCCGTCAGTATTTCACCCTGCTGCCCAGCCAGTCCGTCGGACAGCCGCGGTTGGCGGAGGAAGATGGGGTGGTATCGTGAAATTCCGTGTCCGCCATCTGACCCGCTATCGCTATGAAGATCCGGTCGATCTTGCCAGCCATATCCTGCATCTGACGCCGCGTGATTGCCGCGGGCAGCACGTGCTGACGACAGGGCTGGACATCGACCCTGCCCCCTCCCGTCGTGTGGATGGACGGGATCATTTCGGCAATCATCTCTCATGGATTTCGCTGGATCAGTCGCATCCGGTTTTTTCTGTTATGGCGGAGAGTGTGGTGGAAGCCTGCTTCCCGCCGCCTCCACCCGATGAAGAGACGCCTGCCTGGGAAGAGGTGGTGGCCCTGGCGCGTGCGGGCGCTGGTGCAGCCATGGAGGCGGCGGAATATGTATTCCCCAGTGTGATGGCCCCCGCTGATCCGGATGCCGGCCGCTATGTCGCTATCAGCTTTCCTCCAGGACGGCCAATTCTGACCGGGCTGCGCGATCTGCTGGCGCGGATCAGGGGGGAATTCAAATTCCGGGCCGGTATTACCGATCTGCACACGCCGGTTTCGCGGGTGGTGGCCCAGAAAGCGGGGGTCTGTCAGGATTTCAGCCATATGGTGATTGCCGGGCTGCGCTGGCTCGGCCTGCCGGCCCGCTATGTCTCCGGATATATCCGCACCTATCCTCCGCCGGGACAGAAACGGCGGGAAGGAACGGATGCATCCCATGCCTGGGTCGGATGCTGGCTTGGTCCCGCACATGGCTGGGTGGATATCGACCCTACGAATAACCTGATCGTGTCCGATGAACATGTGGTGATTGGCTGGGGCCGTGATTACGATGATGTCAGCCCGGTGCGTGGCATCATTCTTGGCGGGGGCCGCCATGATATGCTGGTCAGTGTTGATCTGGCGCCGCTGGAGGAGGAGGTCACCTGATTCCTCCATCCTCCCGTCAGCAGGAGCAGGATACGGTTGGAACAGTTCGAGTTTCTGATTCTTCTGCTGGCAGCCATTGTCGGGCTGGAGGTGCTGGCCCGTCGGCTGCATCTGCCGCCTGCTGCGGCTTTCATTCTGGGGGGTGGTGCGCTGGCGCTCATGCCCGGGATCGGGATGCCCGATGTTGATCCCGACCTGATTCTGGTGATTTTTCTGCCGCCTCTGCTGATGAGCGGCGCATATATGACCGTTTGGCGTGATTTCCGGCAAAATCTCCGGGGTATTCTGCTGCTGGCCGTGGGAGCCGTGATTTTTACCACCATGGTGGTGGGTGTTGGCGTCAAATGGTTGCTGCCCGGCCTGCCCTGGGCGGTGTGTTTTGCGCTTGGCGCCATTGTGTCGCCCCCGGATGCGGTTGCTGCCAACGCGGTGTTGGCACGGGTGAGCCTGCCAAGCCGTATCACCGTGCTGTTGCAGGGAGAAAGCCTGCTGAACGATGCCGCCGGGCTGGTACTGTTCCGTTTCGCGATTGTCGCAGCTTTAACAGGAACATTCAGCCTGTCCGGCGCACTGACCTCATTTCTCGTTCTCTCGGTGGGTGGTGTGGCGCTTGGGGTGGTGATTGCGTACGCCGGATTGCTGGCGATCCGCTGGCTACGTGGCCATGGCGAGGCCGTGGTGACGGTCACGCTGCTGATGGGCGCCATATCTTATATCGGCGGAGAAAAACTCCATGTTTCCGGCGTCCTGTCGACTGTGACAACCGGCCTTATCGTTGGCTGGCGGCAGCATGAGGTGTTTTCGGCCGATACGCGGATGCGTGCCCATGCCGTGTGGGGGATTCTGGTGTTCCTGCTGGAATCTGTCCTGTTCATGTTTATCGGCCTTTCCCTGCGGGGCGTGCTGGGCAGGCTGGAAGATCAGGGGGATGCGGTTCAAGCCTTTCTGCTACCCTGCCTGCTGGTAGTGGCCCTTGTCGTTGTCTGCCGGTTTGTCTGGCTGTATGCGGTGGACGGAGTTTATTCTCTGATACGGCTGGTTGGCTTCAGAAACGGGCCAGCGCCTTCTCTGGCAGCGTCGACCATCATGGGCTGGGCGGGAATGAGGGGCGTGGTCAGTCTGGTGGCGGCGCTATCCGTCCCCGAAACCATGCCGGGCCGTGATTTCATTCTCATCGCCACCTTCCTTGTCATTCTGGTGACGGTTCTGGTGCAGGGTACCACACTGGAACCGCTCATCCGATTGCTGCGTCTGAGCGGCGCCGAGGAACTGAAAATGAAGCGGCACTCGGAAGATCGGGCATGGGCTCGCATGACAGCGGCGCAATATCGGGCCATCCAGAAGGCTTCTCATACTCCTGACGGCCAGGAGCGTCATCCTCGTCTGCTGGAGCAATATGCTCATCGGGCCAGTGTCGCGTCTATCTATGCGAAAAATCCGGAAGAGCATCGCCCGCATGAAATTGCCCATTTCATGGCGATACTGGAGGCGATCAAGGCAGGGCGGCAGGAGGTTCTGCGCCTGCACCGCGCCGGGGAAATCACCGATGGTGTGCTTCGTGATATGGAAAAGGAGCTTGATTTGCAGCAACTGGTTGCTGAGGCGCGAGTCAGTAAGGACGGGGAGGAATTGATCCTCCCCGCATAGGTGTCGTGGCAGTGATCAGACCAGAATATTTTTGAAGCGATAGGGCTCACTGCGGTCCAGATCTTCCGGGAACAGCGTTTCCCGGCCATCGAGCGGAGTCCAGTTGGAGTAGGCGCCCGCCATTTCGCCCAGATAGGGGCGCATGACCTCAAGTGCGCGTACATGGTCGATTTCATCGGCTTCGACCACGCCGCTGGTCGGATTTTCGATTGCCCAGACGATCCCGGCCAGCACCGCCGCTGTCACTTGCAGGCTGGTGGCGTTGTTATGGGGGGCGAGCTTGCGGGCTTCCTCAATGGTCAGGCGGGAGCCGAACCAGTAAACGCCGCGTTCATGACCCATCAGCAGGACGCCGAGCTCGTCCATGCCGCTTTCGATTTCGTTCATCATCAGACGCTGGCGGGGCTGCATCTGCCAGTTTTTGCCCGCCAGTTCATGCACCGACAGAACCGCATCGTCGCAGGGATGGTAGGCATAATGAACGGTCGGGCGATAGCGAACGGAGGTACCTTCCCGTACAGTGAAGTAATCGGCGATCGAGATTGATTCATTATGTGTGATCAGGAAGCCATGATACGGGCCTTCCAGCGGCGTCCAGCTACGCACCCGGGTGGAAGCGCCGGGGCGCATCATGTAGATCGCCGCACCACAGCCGAAATCGTGATGACGCCCGCCGGGCGGTAACTCCGCCTCATGCGTGCCCCAGCCGAGCTCGGCAGGCTGGCAGCCTTCACCGACGAAGCCATCGATGGACCAGGTGTTGACGAACTCGCCAACCGCTTTGGGACGGTTGCTGACCTGGGTATCGCGCTCGGCGATATGGATGGCCTGAATGTTCAGCGCCTGTGCCAGCGCCGCCCAGCCTTCGCGCGTGGTCGGGGCGGGGGCTTCGTGCCCGGTATCGCGGGCAATGGTTAACAGCGCGTCCTTGACCAGATGGGAGACAAAGCCGGGATTTGCACCATGCGCGATCAGCGCGGTCGGGGCACCTTCCGGACAGCCTTCGCGTAGCGCCAGAGCGCTTTCACGCAGTGCATAGTTGGAACGCTGGGAGGGTGTCAGATCGGGATCGGTATAGCCGCCCGGCCATGGCTCGATGCAGGTATCGGTATAAAGCGCCCCCGCCTCCCGGCAGAGCAGGATCAGCGCGACGGAAGAGACTTCCACCGACAGATTCACCAGAAAATCCCCCTTGCCGAGCAGTGGCAACAGGACGTCCCGGTAGTTGTCACGGGTCAGCGGTATAACGTGATGAGCGACCCCGTATTCAGCCGCGATAGCCGCACCGCGATCATCGGCGGTGACAATGGTGATCCGATCTGCGGGCATTGCGACATGACGCAGGATCAAGGGCAGCACGCCCTGACCGATACTGCCGAAGCCAAGAATGACCATCCGACCGTCAAAGCTGAGAGAGTGCATAAACAAGAAAATCCCCGGACACTATGATGTGAGCCCTGCCTGAACAGCCAGGGTAATCAGGCTGTATTTTGTTCAGGCACAAAGGCACCTTCAGGGAAGGTCTGCCAGCCTGCTTTTCCCCTCAAGAGAAATATTAAAGACATTTGCATTCTGGAGCCTTTTCCCACTGCAGAAGATCGGCCCGGACCGCTATAGCCACATGACGACTCAAGGGAGCCTGGAATGGAATACGGACGCCGCTTCAAATTTCTGGTCTGCGCACCGACCTTTAACCCGGATGATCTGGAGGGGATCCGCCTTCAGCAGATTCTGGAGGAGATCGAGCAGGACGGATATTTCGTGCTGCGCGCCCGCCGGGATGACGATGCGGAGCTGGCCATCCGTACCGACGCCGCCATTGGGTGCGTCATCGTTGACTGGGGCAAGAAAGGAGCAGCGGGCAAGGCGGCCGGGCTGATTGAACTGATCCGCAAGCGCGGCCTTGATGTGCCGATCATCGTGCTGGTACGTCGTCACCGGCTGGAGGATATTCCGGTCGCTGTGCTGGACAATATCGACAGCTTCATCTTTCTGGCTGATGAAACGCCTGACTTTATCGCGAAAAACCTCGTGGCACGTCTGCGGCAATATGCCGACACGCTGAAGACGCCTTTTTTCGGCCAGCTGGTCGACTATGCCGAGCAGGGCAACATGTTGTGGACCTGTCCGGGACATAATGGTGGCATGTTCTATCGCCGCAGCCCGATTGGCCGCATTTTCGTTGAGCATCTGGGCGAGGCGATCTTTCGCGACGATCTGGACAATTCCGTGCTTCAGCTGGGTGATCTGCTGACCCATGAAGGTCCGGCCCTGAAAGCACAGCGGGAGGCCGCCACGATTTTCGGGGCCGAGCGGACGTATTTCGTGCTGAATGGCACTTCGACATCCAACAAGATCGCGTTGAATGCCCTGTTGGCAGAAGGCGACCTGGTGCTGTTTGACCGCAACAACCACAAGGCAGCGCACCATGGTGCTTTGCTGCTGAGTGGTGCGGTGCCGGTTTATATCGATACCGTCCGCAACCCGCATGGCATGATCGGCCCGATGCGGCGTGATGCGTTGAATGAAGAGGCGCTCAGAGAAGCGATCCGCACCCATCCGCTGGTGCGCGATCCGGAAGCGTGGCGCAGGCCTCGTCCGTTCCGTGTGGCGATGATTGAGCAGTGCACCTATGACGGCACCATCCATTCTGCTGAGGAAGTGCTGGCGACGATCGGCCACCTGTGTGACTATATCCTGTTCGATGAAGCATGGGCCGGCTTCATGAAGTTCCACCCGCTGTTCCGGGGGCGCTTTGGCATGGGGCTGCGCAATCTGGGTGAGAACGATCCCGGTATCATCGTGACACAGAGCACGCACAAGCAGCTTGCTTCTTTCTCCCAGGCCTCACAGATTCATGTGAAGGACAGTCATCTGAAAGGGCAGGACCGTCAGATCGGTCACAACCGTTTCAACGAGATGTTCCTGCTGCACGCCTCCACCAGCCCGTTCTATCCGCTGTTCGCCTCGCTTGATGTCGGCGCGCAGATGATGAAAGGCCGCTCTGGCGAGGTATTGTGGGATGATACGGTCCGGCTGGGAATCGAACTGCGCAAAAAGATCCGTTTGACACGGAAAGAATACAAACAGGCGCAGACCAACCCCGATCTGCAGTGGTTTTTTGAACCGTTCGTGCCCAAGCGTGTGCAGCCATCGGAAAAGTCTGAAGCCTTCGCCGGACTACGCTGGGAAGATGCGCCGACGGATCTGCTGGCTTCCGACCCGGAACAATGGATGCTGCGTCCCGGTGATGACTGGCACGGTTTCCCTGCTCTGCATGCGGGTTGGGCCATGACCGATCCGAACAAGCTGACCTTGCTGACGCCCGGTTTCGATGGACGCAACGAGGACAATTATGCTGATCATGGGGTGCCGGCACCGGTCGTGGCGGAATATCTGCGTCAGAACCGTATCGTGCCGGAAAAAAACGATCTTAACTCTCTGCTTTTTCTGCTGACACCGGGTATTGAAAGCAGCAAGGCTGGAACGTTGCTGTCCTATCTTGTGACGTTCAAAAACCTGCATGATCAGAACGTTCTTCTGTCTGACGCTATTCCGGATTTTGTGGCGCGTCGACGGGAGCGTTACAAGAACGTGCGTTTGCGTGATCTCTGCGCTGAAATGCATGCTTTCTATCGTGACCGGCAGGTCAGCCGTTTACAGGCAGAACAGTTCATGGCGGAGCATCTGCCGGAGATGGCCATGCTGCCGCACGAGGCCATGCGGGAGCTGGTGCGCAACAATGTCGATTACCTGCCGCTGGAGGAGGCGTATGGAAGAATCGCTGCGACATTGTGGCTTGTTTATCCGCCGGGTATCGCGACCACTGTTCCCGGTGAAAGGCTCGGCCCCAATGCGGAGCCTATGATCGCCTATCTGAGAGCTTTTGAAGACGCGGCGAACCAATTCCCTGGATTTGAAAATGAGATTCAGGGCTTATATCGAGAAAATAAAGACGGAAGGATCCGTTTTTATACGTATTTTGTAAGGGAACGCTGACTGGTTTATGGCCTGACATTCGATGTCAGGCTGCTCCTTTGAAAAATCATGTACATAGAGTCCCTGTGATGGTGCATATCGCTGTCGGTGGAGGAGCACCAACAACCGTTTCACTGGATACAGGCTCTGCGGGTCTGTAGGTTATGCAGAGAGATGCAGGGCCGGGTATGGTATCACTCAGTAAGCCTATCACGCAGGCTTATACGGATGGAACGCGGCCTTCAAGGGAACACAGCACAAAGTCGGCGCGCTGTGCTGTCACCATCTTCGGCAACAGGATCACTTCATAGCCCAAGGCCGGGAACACTTCCATCAGGCGATCATATTCCGTCACCGCTGCGTCGAAGCTATGCTTGCGATCCGCGTCGGTGACATAGATTTCCGGCCAAGGCGGGGCCATGAACATGCGGCGATGATAACGATGCGTCATGCAGAGAGAATGCAGGGCCGGATCGCCGGTCAGCGTCTCCAGCGCGGACGCCGCATCCACCAGACCACGGTCGAAGAACACCCAACCTTCATGATCTGCGACGGTCGTCCGGTCATCCTGCGCCATCTCGATCGCGCGGCGCAGGAACGCCGGCAGATCGACCCAAGGCAGCGCGCTGCCGCCGGAGGCCAGTTCCTCGGCTATAATGCGACGGCCAGGTTCCTCGACGACCGTATGGCCTCGCGCGTTCAACTCAGCCAGCAGAGTCGATTTCCCGCCGCCCGAGCAGCCGGAAATCACGACAAGACCTTTCTTCAATGCGTTATCCTTTCATAAATATCGGCGGCTGCGCGCGTCTCTTGATGCGGGGCGGAATGACTGCAGTGAGCCACTCGACAAAGGCTCGGGTCATCGATTGAGGGTGCGTTCTGCATGGTCTTGCGGATGGCTTCCGTGATACCCTTGCGCTGGATTTCGAACAGCACCTCTTGTGATCGGGATTGTCATCATTGATGATGGACAGCGCCAGCCACACGGAACAGATGATGCCGAGATCATTGACCTGATCTTTCGGCAGATAGCCCTCCCGCACAGCATCCAGAACACCGTTGGCGATGGCGAATTGAACCGTGCCCATCAGGATATTGGTGTAGCGCTGGCTTTTCACGGTTACTTTGGACACGCACAGAGTCACCGGCCGAACCTGAATTCCGGTGAAAGGCTTGGCCCCAATGCACAGCGCCTATGATTGCCTGTCTAAAGCTTGTGAAAGCATAGCAAATCGGTGGCCTAAATTTGAAAATGAGATTCAGGACTTATATCTCAAAAATTGAGACAAAAAGATTTCTTTTTATACATATTTGTTTGGCAGATATTAACATATGAAATCTAACATCACGTGGCAGGATTTTATCATGCCTGATGTCTTGAAAAATGATTTTGAAAGCTTATTGAATATTTGATTTTCTTATTTTTTTCTGCGTTAATTTTCCTGAATTTTTATTCAGGAAAATTGAAATGATCAGTGGCAAATTATACTCATCCTTTGTTTTAGCTGGCGTGTTTCTGGCATCGACCCCACTCGCGTATGCCCAGTCTTGGCAGGCTTCATCCTCTGTCAAAGTAAGTCGCTCTGTCTCTGTTACCAAATCGTCCCCTGCTATATCGCAAAGTGTCGGCATTCCGCTTTTCCCAAGCCGGGCAGGCAATGTACCTATTATGGTTCATATTTCTATCGGTGGCGGACCGACAACAACTGTTTCGCTGGATACAGGCTCGGCGGGTCTTTACGTCATGCAGAAGGATGCGGGGCCTGATCTCGTCGCACTTCCGACACGGATCCGGCAGGGTTATACGGATGGCACGAGATTTGATGGATACTGGGCAAAGGCAACCATTTCATTTCCGGATTCTCATGGACCGGTTACAACAAGGCAGCCGATTGTCATCGGTGTGATCACGCGGGTTTACTGCTCGGCTGACAAGCCTCATTGCCCAGGCAGTATCAACAAGCCGGGTATTATGGGTATCAGCATGAACACAAGCACCAGTCTGATCAGCCCATTGGCGCAGCTGCCAACTCCATTATCGAATGGATATATTCTGGATGTTCGGGACAGAAAAACACCCACCCTGACAGTCGGATTGACCCAGCAAAACACGGCAAAATTCAGCTTTGCACCCCTAAAACCTGCCAAAGCAGGCCCATCTGGTGCGCCGTCATGGACGGGAACCTCTTTAACAGGCTGCTATACTGTCAATGGGGAGGCTGCCTCCTGCACGCCGATTTTGTTTGATACCGGCGCTTCCTATGGTGTTTTCAATATAGGAAATTTACAACCGAAACTGAGCAGTTCCGGCTGTCTGTCGCAGGGGCAGAAATTCGAGATTGATTTCAAGGATGTTTTTCATCTGGCTCTGATAACAACGGCCAATACTGTTTTCTGCGTCTCTAAAACAGCTACCTCTTCCAATATTGGTTCTGCGCTGTTTCGCTATATGGCGGTTGCCTATGATGCAGAGAATGGTCGATTGGGATTTATGCAGTAAAACAGAGATCATAAAAAACGCCGCATGCCTTGTTACCGGGCATGCGGCGTTTGCGATGGTCAGGATAGAAAATCAGATTTTCCCGTCCAGTCCCATCTGATGATATTTGTGAATGATCTTGTCCTGGTTTTCTAGCAGCCAGTCGATTGAGGGTTCATTCTGCATGGCTTTGCGGATAGCTTCCGTGGTGCCCTTGCGCTGGATTTCGAACAGCGCCTTGTGATCCAGATTGTCGTCATTGATGACGGACGGCGCCAGCCACACGGAACAGATGATGCCGAGGTCATTGACCTGATCTTTCGGCAGATAGCCCTCCCGCACGGCATCCAGAACGCCGTTGGCGATGGCAAATTGAACCGTGCCCATCAGGATATTGGTGTAGCGCTGGCTTTTCACGGTTACTTTGGACACGCACAGAGTCACCGGGCGAACCTGAATCCCGGTGTTCAGAATAGCGAAAACACGACTGTGACCGGCAACCTGATCGCCTACCAGAGTGGCGAGAGCGGTACCGACCGGCCCGTCCAGCGCACCGATGACAACCTCCGGTTCTGCTGCGGTGCCGGGTGGCCCGCCAGCAACCAGAGCCTCGCCGGTACGCAGGATAATACGTTCGCTCATGGAGGGGTCTCCTTATCGGACAGGGGGAAGGAAATGAGACGGGCTGACAGATTGGCCTGTACCAAACTCTGCCCGCCTCAGAGATATCATGTGCCAGAATGATCCGGCAGAATGGCCCGGGCAATGCGCATAGCAGCATTTGCTGCCGGTATGCCCGCATAACACGCGACATGCATCAGTGTTTCTGCGACATCGCCGGGGGAGGCACCGGTATTCCTTGTGGCGCGACAATGGCCTTTGAACTCGTCCTCAGCGCGCAGGGTGGCGAGGACGGCCAGAGTGATCAGGCTGCGGGTGCGACGATCCAGACCGGGGCGTGACCATGGCCCGCCCCAGGCGGCCTCCGTCATCCAGGTCTGGAAATCCCGCTCGAAGGGGGAGGCGTGGTCGAAGGCATGCTGGACGAATTCCTCCCCCATCACGGCGCGTCGCGTCGTCAGGCCGCGCGTCAGCGCATCGGCCTGTGCCTGTGCGCCGATAAAGCGATGGATCGCCTCCACAACCTGTCGGGGTTGTTCGGTGCAGATCATATGGGCGGCATTTTCAATGATGGTGAAGGCCGCTCCAAGCCGGTCGCGCAGGGCTTCAGCCATGGGGATCGGGGTGGATTGGTCCTGATCCCCCACCAGCACAAGGGATGGTGCCAGAATGGCCTCGGCATGATCCGACAGATCGGCGACGGAGAGGGCCTCGCACGCCCCGGCATATCCTTCCGGATCGGTTCGGCAGAGCATGGTATACAGGCCGTGCGCGGCGGGATCAGCCAGAAAATCCTCTGTCACCCAACCGGGCAGCACCTGATCCGCCAGCAATGCCATTCCTTCTGCGCGCGCCAGAGAGGCACGGTCCAGAAAACGGGATGGTTCTGCCATCGCCAGACCAGTATCGCAGAGAATCAGCGAACGTACCCGGGCCGGAGCGATGGCCGCGAGCATCTGTGCCACCATGCCGCCCAGAGAAATCCCCGCGACATGGGCTTCATCCACGCCCAGCGCATCCAGTACGGCCAGAGCATCCCGTGCCAGCATGTCGATGCTGTATGGTCCCTGCGTCACCTCCGTCAGCCCATGTCCGCGCAGATCGGGACGGATGACGCGATAGCTCCGGGCCAGTTCGGCTGCGATGCTGTCCCATGCCGCTCCGGTCGCCCCGAGCGCATGGAGCAGCAGGAAAGCCGGTGCTCCCTCCGGGCCATCGATCGTCAAGTGTACGTTTAAATCTCCAGCCAGTTCCCCGGTGCGTAGAAACATCCGCCTTTATCCTCTTCCATGCTCAAGCCGTTCTGGACTTGCCGCGATGCTTCATGCAACGCATGGGCCGATGAAATGACGCGGCCAGAGAGTCGTGAATGCCGGTCACTAATGCTGAAAGAGGAAGTTGGATATCATGAGCAATACAGGGCAGGATACAGTGCTGACACTGAACAAGGCGCAGGCGATCATTAAGGCCAGCCTCGAAAAGGCGACCTCTGCGGGGATGAAGCCGCTGGCGGTTGCGGTGCTGGATGCGCGGGGAGCACTGAAGGCTTTTGGTGGGGCGGATGGTACCAGCCTGCGCCGGGGTGAGGTTGCGATCGGCAAGGCACATGGCGCGGTGGCGCTGGGTATGGGCAGCCGGGCGATTGCTGATCGTGCCGCGACGGATCCCAGTTTTGTGGCGGCGGTGACTCATGCGGTTGGTGGTTCCCTGATCCCCGTACCGGGCGGGGTGCTGATCATGGCGGGTGACACCCTGCTGGGGGCGGTCGGCGCGTCGGGCGATACCTCCGACAATGACGAGGCCGCCGTGGTCGCGGGGATCGAGGCCGCAGGATACACCGCACGCATCCGTTAATCGTTATGCGGACAGGGAGGCCATAAGCGGCGCTCATGGCGGGGTATAAAACCGGATCATCTCTGCCAGGTCGTCGGATGGCGCTTGCATGGGCGGCATCCCTGTTGACGGGTGCTCACACTGCATGGGGACGGGAGGAGGGGCGTGGCAGTATTCTGCACCGTGCTCTTCCCCGTACACCTCATGTGCCGCCCGCTGTCGCGTTCGATGCGACCGCCAGCCTGCTGCATCGTGTGGTCATGGGATGCAGCGGCGAGGATTATGCCAGCGCCGTGCAGGCGGTTGCAGGGCAGAGGCTGGAGCGTCTTCAGACCAGGCTGGTGGTCGATGTCACCGATACGCTACCAAGGATGGAAAGCATCCGGCAGGCCCGCACTCTGTTGCGGCCTGCACCTTGCGATGTGCTGCTGCTCGATGACATCGCCATGTATACCCTGTCCCTGATCCAGCCTTTTCGTCCGGCTACGCCGCAATTTCTTCCGGCTTTGATCGGTGTCGAACCGGATCTGCGCCTGCCCTATGCTGTTCCGCAGATGCAGAGCGGTCTGGTCATCGTCAGACGTGCTTCCCTGACAAAGGATATGGTGCTGTTGCGCTATGGTGATCTGGCTTCACCGCGCCTGCATGGGCGGGTGGGGTTTTCGGATGCGCAGTATCTTCAGGTCATGGGTGCTGCCACGTTGGCCATGGGCGGAAGCATGACATATTACGCGCCCGGCCTGACCTGGCTGCGCCGCCTGCGTCACCATGGTGCACGGAGCTATCCGAGTGATGAAGCATTGGGCAATGCCCTGCGCACCGGAGAGATCGTTGCCGCCCTGACCTTGCAGGCCAATGCAGTGATCTGGCAGCAGATGGTAGGTGACCTGTCCTGGCATGCGGCGGAGGAGGGGGTGATTCCCGTCATGATGCAGGCAGCCATGCTGCGCGGTGATGCCGATCCTGCCGCGGCCGCCCTGGCCTGTAACATGCTGCTGGAGCCGCAGGTGCAGACCGATCTGATGCACCGTACCGGTTTTCTGCCGACCGTAACCTCCCTGCTGGAGGATCACGAAACGATCCAGGCCTATGGTTTTTCAACCTATCAGCGGGACCGGTTCCAGTGGCCGGTATATGCCTATCTGGCAGGGGAGATGATGGCGCTGTGGAAGCAATGGATTGCCGTCTTTGATGCCCGGCCGGTGCGTCCGGCCCACCGTCCGGCGGGGCATCCGAAACCGGTGGTCAGACCGTGATGAGGGCGGCGGGAAAATTTGACTTTTGGATGAACCCTCTCTATAGGCCCGCCCTCACGGCCGGGAACGAGGACGGACCTTCGGGGTTCGCGCCCGCCGGATGCACTGCATCCGGACTACCGGTGCAACAAAAGACTCAAGGCGCATGCCGGGTCACATAAAGAAGGCTGTCCTGCGATGACCAAACGCGCAGAATCGAAATTCAAGATCAATCGCCGCCTCGGCGTCAACCTGTGGGGCCGCGCCAAGTCTCCGCTGAACAAGCGTGACTACGCGCCAGGCCAGCATGGCCAGCGCCGCAAGGGCAAGCCGAGCGATTTCGGCATTCAGCTGATGGCGAAGCAGAAGCTGAAGGGCTATTACGGCAATATCAGCGAGAAGCAGTTCCGCAAGTATTATGAGGAAGCGGTGCGTCGCAAGGGCGATACCTCCGAGAACCTCATTGAGCTGCTGGAGCGCCGCCTGGACGCCGTCATCTATCGTATGAAGTTCGCGCTGACCCCGTTCGCGGCCCGTCAGTTCGTGAATCACGGCCATGTGCTGGTGAACGGCAAGCGCGTCAACATCCCGTCCTATCTGGTGAAGGTCGGTGATGTGGTGGAAGTGCGTGAGAAGTCGAAGCAGCTTGCCATGGTGCTGGACGCCACCCAGAGTGGTGAGCGCGATGTGCCGGAATATCTGCATGTTGATCATCGCCTGATGAAGGGCACCTATGCCCGTTATCCGAAGCTGTCCGATGTGCCGTATCCGGTGCAGATGGAACCGAATCTGGTCATCGAATACTATTCTCGCTGATCCGGTTTTTATCGGTACGTTTTTCAACGCCGGGCATGGCAGCATGTCCGGCGTTGCCGTTTCTGCTGCCGCTTGTCCTGATGGGGTGCGCTTCGCGTTATGACCGCGCTTGCCAATGAAATCCGCCGCCGCCGCACCTTTGCGATCATTTCCCACCCTGACGCGGGTAAAACCACGCTGACCGAGCGATTGCTGGTCGCTGGTGGGGCCATTCAGCTTGCGGGAAATGTCCGTGCGAAAGGGGAGCGGCGCCGCACCCGGTCGGACTGGATGGCCATCGAGCGGGATCGTGGCATTTCCGTCGTTACCTCGGTGATGACGTTCGAATACAAGGATTGTGTGTTCAATCTGCTGGATACGCCGGGCCACGAGGACTTCTCGGAAGACACCTACCGCACACTGACGGCGGTGGACTCGGCGGTGATGGTGATTGACGCTGCGAAAGGTATCGAGGCCCGCACCCGCAAGCTGTTCGAGATCTGCCGTCTGCGCGATATTCCCATCATCACCTTCATCAACAAGATGGACCGTGAGGCGCAGGATCCGTTCGCGTTGCTGGACGAGGTCGCGAATACGCTCGCGCTGGATACCGCGCCGGTTACCTGGCCGGTGGGCAGGGCGGCGGATTTCATCGGCACTTATGATCTGCGTTTGCAGGAATACCGTCTGACGCAGCAGGTTCCGGAGTCCGATGCCCGTATGCAGGGTGTCGCGGAGGAGCTGGAGCTGGTCCGTGCCGCCCTGCCGGAATTCGAAGTCGAAGGCTTCATGGAAGGCCATCTGACCCCGGTTTTCTTCGGTGCGGCGATCAAGGATATCGGCGTGACCGATCTGCTCGATGCGCTGTCCGCCTTCGGGCCGCCACCACGGGCACAGCCGGCGGATACCCGTGTTGTTTCAGCGGAAGAAGAAACAGCGACTGCGCTGGTGTTCAAGATTCAGGCGAATATGGACCCTAATCACCGGGACCGGATTGCCTTTGCCCGCGTGTGCTCCGGCAAGATCGTGCGCGGCATGCGGATGAAGCAGGCCCGTACCGGCAAACAGATTCCGCTGCATGCGCCGCAATTCTTCTTCGCGCGCGATCGTCAGTTGGCTGAGGAGGCCTTTGCCGGCGACGTGGTGGGGATTCCCAATCATGGCACGCTGCGCATTGGCGATACGCTGACGGAGGAAGAAGGGCTGAACTTCACCGGCGTGCCTTATTTTGCCCCGGAAATCCTCCGCCGTGTGCAGATCAAGGACGCGATGAAAGCCAAAAAGCTCAAGCAGGCTTTGCAGGAGCTGGCTGAAGAAGGGGTGGTACAGCTGTTCCGCCCACGCGATGGTTCCCAGCCGATCGTGGGCGTGGTGGGGGTGTTGCAGCTTGACGTGCTGATGGCGCGGCTGGCCAATGAATATGGGGTGCCGATTACGTTCGATCAGACACCGTTTTCTCTGGCACGCTGGGTGTCCGGGGAGAAAGCGGCGCTGGAGAAATTCATTGATGCGCAACGCAGCGCCATGGCGGATGATGTCGACGGCGATCCGGTTTTTCTGGCAAGCTCAGCCTTCATGATGCGGCGTACGGCGGAGCTGAGTCCCGATATCACTTTCCGGGACGTCAAGGACATGCATGCAGATGCTGTTTCTGCATAAGCGCATGTGCTGATCTGATGGATGGGAATGCTTGCGGTGCTTCAAGCCAGGGCCGTGCCTGATTATCTAGGTGTTTCAGACTCCGCCGGATAAGGACGATGCAGATGCAGGATGCCGCGCTGGAAAAGCATTTACAGGATGATGCCACGGCAGCTCGGGAGGCCTCGCTGCATCCGGTGACAGACATGGTTTCAGCGCCTCATGGCGCCGGGCTGCCGTTATTGCGTCAGGCCATCACGGAAGAATTCGCCGGTCGCATTGCCGTGGTCTCATCCTTTGGGGCTGAGTCCGCCCTGCTGCTCGCGCTGGTGGCGGAGATAGACCCTGCGACACCGATTATTTTTCTGGAAACGGAGCGCCATTTTCCGGAGACGCTCGCCTATCGGCAGGAATTGGCAAACCTGCTTGGTCTGACCGGCATCCGCGATATCTACCCGGACCCGGATGAGGCAGCGGCTCAGGATCCGGATGCCGAATTATGGTATTTTGATGCTGATGCATGCTGCGCCCTGCGTAAGGTGCGCCCGCTGGAAAAGGCTTTGTCCGGTTTCGATGCCTGGATCAGTGGGCGTAAACGCCATCAGGCCAGTACACGTGCCGCGCTGCCATTCCGGGAGGTCGAGGGCAAGTTTACCAAATTCAATCCGCTGGCCGACTGGGGGGCTGCCGATATCGAGGCGGAAATGACGCGGCGCCAGTTGCCGCGTCATCCTCTGGTGGCAAAAGGATACCCGTCAATCGGCTGTGCCCCTTGCACTCAGCCGGTGGCGCCCGGGGCCGATCCGAGATCAGGTCGATGGAGAGGCCGCGCCAAAACCGAATGCGGTATTCATCGGCCAACGGGCTGACAGTGCAGCCCGTTGCACCCGTGAGACATCAACCGACAGGGAATGGATTACGCTCTGAGAATTGGGCCTGGTGCCAGTAGGGATAGATTTTTGGCACCTCGCTGGCTGCATCCAGTCTGGCAACTTGATCTTCCGTCAAATTCCAGCCGATGGCGCCAAGATTATCGCGTAGTTGCTGCTCATTGCGGGCACCGATAATCACGTTGGCGACCCCCGGTCGTTGCAGCAGCCAGTTCAGGGCGATCTGCGGGACGGTTTTTCCGGTTTCCTGCGCAATTTCGTCCAGCGCATCGACGACTTTATACAGATAGTCGTCATCGACCTGCGGTCCCGGATCGGCGGCGCGATGCAGTCGGCTGGTTTCGGGGAGAGGCTGCCCACGTCTGATTTTGCCTGTCAGCCGTCCCCAACCGAGTGGACTCCACACCATGCAGCCCACTCCCTGATCGAGACCGAGCGGCATCAACTCCCACTCATATTCCCGACCGACGAGGCTGTAATAGGCCTGATGCGAAATATAACGTGGCAGATTGTAGGTCTGCGCATAGGCCAGTGATTTCATCAGGTGCCAGCCGGAGAAATTGGAGCACCCAACATAGCGGATTTTTCCTGCCCGGATCAGATCATCCAGCGTGTTCAGCACTTCCTCGACCGGCGTTTTCGCGTCGAAACCGTGTAAATGGAACAGGTCGATGTAATCGGTTCCCAGACGCTTCAGGGAGGCTTCGACCGAGCGGATCAGATGCAGGCGTGACGATCCGACATCGTTATATCCACTCCCGGCACGGAAAGTGGCTTTGGTGGAAATAAGAACCTGATCCCGCCGCCCGGCAATGGCGCCGCCCAGCACTTCTTCAGCGATCCCGGCTGAGTAAATATCGGCGCTGTCAAAAAAATTCAGACCCGCCTCAAGGCAGATATCGACCAGCCGCGTCGCTGCCTGAACATCTGTATCGCCCCATTCCTTGAAAAGCGCTCCCTTGCCGCCGAAGGTGCCGGTGCCAAGGCTGAGCACGGGAACAAAAAGCCCTGATCGGCCAAGCTGTCTGGTTTCCATACACATTCTCCTGTCGATAAGAGATCATCGCGAACATATAGTAACGCAAGTTATTATATAGTCACTCCCTAAAATTCAGCTATTTGAAGCATCGCGGCATGATTGCTTTCCTTTTTGGTGGAAAATGCGTCTAGGCTTGGACTTCCTGTCGATAAGCGGAATCGAGGTCTCAATGAGTCCTGATAAAATCGCTGTCATCGGCGCGGGTTTCAGCGGCACGTTACTGGCCCTGCATGCCCTCCGACGATGTCCCCCTGGTACCATGGTCACACTGATTGAACGCAACCGCCAGTTCGGGCGGGGCCAGGCTTACGCCACAGGCAATCCGAGCCATCTGCTCAATGTCCCCGCCGGGCGTATGAGCGCCTTTCACGATAACCCCCATCATTTCGTCGCCTGGCTGCGGGAGCATCCACAGGAGGCCGCAGCTTTGGGCGTGGAGACGGGTCTCGAAGAAAGCGCTTTTGTGCCTCGTTCCCTGTTCGGCAGTTATGTCCGCTCCCTGCTCAATGCCGAGCTTAAGGAGGATGAGCGGCTCGAACTGGTACGGGGCGATGCCCATGATCTGTGCTGTGGCTCTGACGGCAGGTTGCAGATTATGCTTGGACAGGGCGAGAGCATGCGCGTGGTGGAGGCGGATCGCGTTGTCTTCGCGACCGGTAATTTCCCGCCTGCGCCGCCTCCGGTCGAGGACCCCTCTTTTTTCGATACGCCGTTCTACAGCCCTGATCCCTGGGCCCCGGATGCACTGACGGGGCTGGAGCCGGAAGCTCCGGTTTTCCTGATCGGCACCGGCCTGACCATGGTGGATGTCGCGGTTTCCCTGCTGGATCAGGGCCATCATGGCCCGATCATTGCCGTGTCCAGACGCGGGCTGGTTCCGCTGCGTCATGGTGCGGGGGCGTTGCCGCCTCTGCGGTCCAGCGCCCGGCAGGGCCATCCGGATAGTGAGTTGTCACCGGATGATGCTGCCTTTCCGACAACCATCAACGATTTACTCCGCTTTTTAAGGCAGGAGGCCGCCCGCTCCATCGCATCGGGGGAAAGCTGGCAGCCGGTGGTGGACAGTCTGCGTCCTTTTACGATCGATGTGTGGCAAACCATGCCGATGCGGGACAGGGCCAGATTTCTGCGCCATCTGCGGCCATGGTGGGATATTCACCGTCATCGCGTACCGCCCGCCACGGCTGACCGGATTACCGATGCCAGAGCACGGGGCCAGTTGCGGATTGCGGCCGGACGAATCAGGGCTTTCGATATCACAGATCAAGGCAAGGTTCTGATCCGCTGGCGGAAGCGGGGCGAGGCTGATCTCATTACAACCAGCGCGGCGCGGGTCATCAACTGCTCTGGCCCCTGCGCTGATTATGCCCGGATCGGCCACCCGCTGATTCGTTCCCTGCTCGATCGTGGATGGGTCAGACCTGATCCGCTCGGGTTGGGGCTGGAGGTGACGGGGAATTGTGCCTTGCTGGACAAGACCGGGCGTATTTCACGACGGCTGTTTGCCGTGGGACCGATCACCAAAGGTGCATTCTGGGAAATGACCGCTGTGCCTGATATCCGGCGACAGGCCGAGTTTGTGGCCGGGCATCTCGCGGCCCTTATCAAGGCGTCCCCCCGCCGTGCTGCGTAGCTGCAACGGGATCAGCGCCGCTGGAGAATGTAATTGCCGGTATAGGTGATGGTGATTGAATCTTCCTTGGTGCCGGGCGGGAAAGGCGGCACGCGGGAGCCGCGCCAGACGGAGGTCCAGGCCATATCCAGCGCTTGCGATCCTGAGCTTTCCAGCATCTGCACGTCCGTCACCACGCCAAAGCGGTTGATGGTCAGTTGAAGCGTCACTGGTCCGTCTTCCCCGCGCATCGCCGCGTCACGCGGGTAGTAGCCGTGTTCCTGCACCCAGCGGCGGAGCGCGGCTTTCCAGTCATTCCCCAGTGGCAGATTGGTCGGCATTGAGGCGAACGGATTATTATGCCGCAAGCCGCGTGCGGCTCCGCCCAGTGAATAATTCATGGGGGAGGAAAGCGAACTGCCGGGTGCTTCGCGAACCCTGCCCGGCGGACGCGATGATGTTCGGGGTGTTGCTTTGGGCGTGCGCACCGGTGGCTGCGGCATGGTCCGGGGCTGTGGCGGGGAGGGGGGCGCCGGAGGGACCTCGGTCGCTGGCGGCGGTGGGGCGACCGGCACGGCATCGGGCGATGGCTCTGGCGGCAACGGGATATCAGGCACCGGTGCAGGCGGCTGCTGTGCGGGGGGTGTTGATGGTGCGGGAGCTTGCGGTGCGGGCGGCACCGGAGCGACCTGCGGCGGAGCTTCCTGCGGTTGAGGCGGCGCCGGCGGGCTGGGGCTGGGCGGCGCGGATGATGGAGAGGGTTGGGAGGTATCAGGCTTGTCCTCCGGCGTGGGGGGAGGCATTCCCGGCTTATTGGACAAGGCGTCCGAATCGGTCTTGCTGTCAGGGCTGGTATTGGACGGGGCTTTCTCTCCCCCGCCCTCGAACACCATGGCGACATCGCTCGGGGCTGACAGATCCTGTGGTGGCCGCCCGACATGCAGGAACAGCAGCGCCGCCAGAAGCAGGGCGTGAACGGCAACCGACAGGACAAGCGTGACCGGCAGGCGGTCTCGCCCCATCCGTTCCCCTTCTCCCCAGGGACCACATGCGCTGAGCTGCCGTTCTGTCATGTTGGGCGACGGTGTTGTCCGGTCAGACGCCACGCAAGATCCTTATCGTTCCTGCGATTATGGGCGAATTCAGGCGGCAGGAAAACCTGCCATGCCGCCGGATTGGCACGGAAATCGGCTTTCCCCCCCGGGTGAGAGGGAGAAAGCCTTCATCCTGTCAGCTACGGCTGGTTTTCTTGCGGCTGCTGCTGCCACCCGGTCCCGCGGTCCGACCGCGGGGAGCCGCGCTGCGACCAGAGGGGGCGGAGAAGGACTTGCCGTAGGACGGCTTGTCTTTCGACGCGCCACGCCGGGGGGCATCACCCGCATAGGCAGATGAGCCGCTTCGTGCGGTCCGGGGTTTGCCGCCGGGTTTTGAATCGTAGGACTTTGCCTCATAGGGCTTGTCATACGACTTGCGCTCGCCGGAGCGCGGGGCGGTTTTCGAAGTGCGACGCGGGCGGGCGGCCTCGTCACCGCCGTGATCGGCTTCGCGCATGGCACGTTCGAAGCCGCCTTTGCCGCGTTCCGAGGTTGAGGGCCGGGGTGTGTAGCCACCTGAAACGCCTGCGGGCGGAGCCGAAGCGGCGGAAATGGCCACTTCATCTGCCTCGCGGCCTTCGATGGCGCTGCTGAACGTGTCGGCACGGGCAGAGTCGATCTCGAAGAAGGTCTCCGTCTCCATGATGCGAATCGCACCGATATCCGGTTTGCGGATATGACCGGCACGGCACAGCAGCGGCACGATCCATTTCGGATCGGCATTGTCATTGCGACCGACACTCAGCTTGAACCAGCGCGTGGCGCGTGCTTCGCCATCATTGTCACGACGCGGCGTACGGGTCGGGCGATCCTGATCGCTGCGGTCTCTTTCACGGCCCCGCTCACGCTGCGGACGGTCTCCACGCTCACTGTTGCTTGGGCGCTCATGCACGATCTGAACGTCTTCAGGCTCCGGCAGGCGTCCGCGATGCAGGCGCAGCACGGCGACAGCCAGAGCCTCCGCATCGCGGCCTTCCATCAGGATACGGGCCGCTTCACGCTCGTCATCGGAGATGGGGGCGCTCAGGGCCGGGCTTTCCAGCATGCGTTCCCGGTCACGGATGGAGATTTCCTCGACCGTCGGAACCGGGGTCCATTCAGCGCGAATGCCAGCCGTATGCAGAAGCTGATCGGCCTTGCGCTGACGGTTCACGGGGGCGATCAGCACGCTGACGCCCTTGCGTCCGGCGCGACCGGTACGGCCGCTGCGATGCAGCAGGGTGGCGGAATTGGTCGGCAGATCAGCATGGATCACCAGATCCAGCGCAGGCAGATCAAGGCCGCGGGCCGCCACATCGGTGGCGACACAGACGCGGGCCTGTCCCTCACGCAGCAGATGCAGGGCGCGGCTGCGTTCGGTCTGGCTCAGCTCGCCGGACAGAGCGACGGAGGAAAAGCCGCGTTCCATCAGACTGGCCTGAAAATGGCGGACTTCCTCGCGCGTGGCGCAGAACACCATGGCGATGGGAGCGTCGTAGAAACGCAGCACGTTCACCACCGAGTGACGTGCCTCATGCGGCAGCACCCGCACGACGCGATAGTCGATATCGGCATGCGGCTTGTTGCGGGAAACGGTGTCGATGCGCAGCGCATTGGTCTGGTAACGCTTGGCCAGCGCGGCGATTTCACGGGCGATGGTGGCGGAGAACAGCAGGGTGCGGCGTTCGGCGGGGGTGGCGTCGAGGATTTCCTCCAGCTCATCCCGGAAGCCGAGATCGAGCATTTCGTCGGCTTCGTCCAGCACCACGGCGCGGAGGCGGGAAAGATTCAGGCGTCCGCGTCCCAGATGGTCGCAAAGACGGCCCGGCGTGCCGACGACAATATGGCAGCCGCGCTCCAGCGCCTGGGCTTCCCGGCGGGCATCCATACCGCCGATGCAGGAGACGACACGGGCGCCGGCGGGACCATACAGCCACAGCAATTCCTGCTGTACCTGCATGGCCAGTTCGCGGGTCGGGGCCACGATCAGCGCCAGCGGTGCACCGGCCTGGCCAAGCCGTTCGTCAGCGCCCAGCAGTGTGTCGGCCAGAGCCAGCCCGTAGGCAACGGTCTTGCCGGAGCCGGTCTGGGCGGAGACCAGCAGGTCGCGCTCAGCGGCATCAGCGGTCAGGACGGCATCCTGAACAGGGGTCAGGCTGGTATAGCCCTTGGCATCCAGGGCTGCTTTCAGGGTTGGATGCAGCGCGGGAAACAGGGCCGGGGCTGATGCCTCGGCATGGGTGTTCCTGTCGGCATCCGCGTGCGTCGCGGCGGTATCGGAAAACATCAATGCATAAAATCCGGTCGGGGAGATGATGGAGGGCATTTCTTCAACGGGCCGCACGCCCATCCGTCATCAGCGGCCGAGAGCCGACCCTATAGCAACATTCTTCGCGCTGATCACAGCATAAAGCGCGCTGCCCAGCCCCGCGTGAATGGTGGTTATGGCCGGATGATGCGGATCAGTCCTGACCCGGTTCCAGCCGTCTGGTCCATGCGGCGAAGGCTTCCAAAGTCTCGTCACTGGCATGGTGTTCCATCCCTTCCGCATCCTGTAACGCGACTTCCGGGGAGATGCCGAGTACCCGCAGGAATCGGAACACAATCTGATGCCGATGGCGCGCGTGTTGCGCCAGCGCCTCTCCGGCCGGGGTCAGCAGAATGGAGCGGTACGGCATGCTGTTGACCAGCCCATCCCGCGCCAGTCGGGCGATGGTGCGGTTCACGGTGACATGGGTTACCCCGAGTGCGCGGGCAATATCGATGGCGCGGGCTTGTCCATGACGGGCGATCAGGTCGGCGATCAGCTCCACATAATCTTCGGCAATCTCGGTCTGCCGGGCTTCGCGCGCACGTGCAAAGCGATTCTCGGTCGCCTCTAAATCAGTGGAAACGGGCGGGGCGGACTCAACACTCATGGGGCGGAGTGTCCCCGAACCCGTCTTGTCCCGCAAGGGTGAGGTATAAAGCCGGCAGTAGAATCAAAAGGGTCGCTATCATTGCCCTTATCTTGCCACAAAGATGGGATGATAGCGGTATCCGGCACTGGTGCGGGCCGTGCATCGCCGCCAGTTATTTTATTCCGTCAGTGTGCCAGACAGAGCCAGGGATCATAATCGTCCATGAAGATCGCGCAGATTTCACCTTTGTATGAGCGCGTTCCCCCCAGGCTGTACGGGGGTACGGAAAGGATCGTTTCCTTCCTGACGGAGGAACTGGTGGCGCAGGGCCACGAAGTCACGCTGTTCGCCAGCGGTGATTCGATCACCAAAGCCCGCCTTGTTTCCCCCTGTGAGGTTGCGCTGAGACTGAACCCGGAGGTCAAGCTCGATCTGCCCTGGCATACGATGCAGCTGGAGCAGGTGCGACAGATGGCGCACGAGTTCGACGTGCTGCATTTCCATACCGATCTGATCCATTTTCCGGTGGTGCGTCCCTTTTCCAGCCGGACCCTGACCACGCTGCATGGGCGGCTGGATCTGAAGGATCTGCCCGGCTTCTATCGCATGTTCAATGAAATCCCGGTCGTCTCCATCTCCGATAACCAGCGGGAGCCGATGCCGCCAGTCAACTGGGCGGGAACGGTCCTGCATGGTCTTCCTGCCGATCTGCTGCCTTTCTCTGCCAATCCGAAAGGGGGATATTTTGCTTTCCTTGGTCGTATCTCTCCGGAAAAAGGCCCGGATCGGGCCATTGAGATCGCCATACGTGCCGGAGTGCGGCTGAAGATCGCAGCCAAGGTCGACAAGGCCGATCAGCATTATTGGGATACGGTCATCAAGCCGATGGTCGATGCCAATCCGCTGGTCGAATATATCGGCGAGATCAATGAGCAGCAGAAAGCCGAGTTCCTCGGTAATGCCACCGCGCTGCTGTTCCCGATCGACTGGCCGGAGCCTTTTGGTCTGGTGATGATCGAGGCCATGGCCTGCGGCACGCCGGTCATAGCGTGGCGCAATGGCTCGGTGCCGGAAGTCATGGAGCACGGGAAAAGCGGTATGATCATCCACAGCATGGATGAAGCCGTTGCCGCCGTGCGTCAGGTGGAAAGCATGGATCGTGGTGCTGTACGCGCCTGCTTCGATGAGCGTTTTACCGCCGCCCGCATGGCGCGTGATTATGTGCGCCTGTACGAACTGGCGGCGCAGGGAGCCCCCCTCGCGCGGGTTGCCTGATTCTTATATCTGGCTGCACACGGCGCAGATCCTCATGATCTGCGCCGAAGGTCGGATGAAGGATTAAACGCCGAAATGCTCGTTCCGCCACAGGGCAATGCCGCCGGTAATGCCTGCATCGTTTGAAACGATATGAACATTGTCCGGCAAATCCAAAGTGATTTCTTTTGCGTTGCCGCCGCCGATATAGAGCGTGTCGTAGCAGACAAGATCGTAGAGAATATCGATCACTTTTTGTACATGCCGGTTCCAGCGCTTCTTGCCTGATTTTTCCAGTGCTTCGCGACCGACGTAATCATTGTAGGTTTTCTTCCGGTGCACCGGATGATGAGCCAGTTCCAGATGCGGTGTGAGTCTGCCATCGCTGAACAGGGCGGTCCCTGCGCCGGTGCCGAGGGTCAGCACCATTTCCAGCCCATGTCCCTGAATAGCGCCCAGCCCTTGAATATCGGCATCGTTGGCAAGCCTTGCCGGGGCGTGCAGGGCTGACCCCAGTTTCTCCGCCAGTGGAAAATGCTGCCATTGCCGGGTGTCGAAATGAGGGGCGGTCAGAACCTTGCCGCCCCGTACCATGCCGGGAAATCCGATGGAAATACGCTGGTAAGCGGGCAAAGGCTGCACCAGCTTTTCCAGTGTTTCCAGCATGATGTCGGGCGGGCAGGGATAGGGTGTCTTGACCCAGACACGCGGTACCACCATCTGGCCGTCGCGATCCAGCACCGAGGCTTTCAGCCCTGTCCCGCCAATATCGATTGCCAGCGTGTAAGGGGCTTTTCCCTCCTGTGCCATACCGTGAAGGGGGTTGGCATTGGCCTCACCGTGACTGTCGTCGGGCATGATTGTCCTGCCTCTTTCTGTTGTGGCGGACGATCATGAAAGCACTCAGAGCATGATGGCAACTCACGCTGCCGTCAGAGCTTCGCTGACCCCCAGCAGTCCCAGCAGTTCTGTTCTCAGGCTTGAAAATGCCGCATCGCCGGCGCGGCGGGGGCGGGGAATTGAGATCGTTCGTTCGGCCGCAATCCGCCCGTGCTCCAGCACCACAACACGGTCAGCGAGCAGCAGCGCCTCATCGACATCATGTGTCACCAGCAGCACCGCCGTACGGTGAATCTCCCACAGCCTCGCCACCAGACTCTGCATCCGCAATCTGGTCAGGGCATCAAGCGCGGCGAAAGGCTCATCAAGCAGCAGGAGCTCCGGTGAGCGGACCAGCGCACGCGCCAGCCCAGCCCGTTGGGCCTCTCCGCCGGACAGGGTCAGTGGCCATGCGTCAGCCCGGTGCGTGAGTTCAACTTCGCGCAGGGCCTCAATGGCATGGTCGCGGGTGGGCCGGTCCTTCACACCGAGCACGACATTGCGCCACACAGTCTTCCAGGGCAGCAGCCTGGGTTCCTGAAACACGACCGCCCTGCGTTCCGGCAGCCGTAAATGTCCTTGCGATGGTGTATCCAGCCCGGAGAGCAGGCGCAGCAAAGTCGTCTTGCCAGAGCCGCTGCGGCCCAGCAGGGCCACGAATTCTCCTGGTGCAATATCGAGATTGAGGCCGGACAGGATGGTTGTGGTGCCGAATTGCTGGTGCACATGCTGCAAGGAAACGACAGGTGTCTGTGTCATGGCTTATGCTCCAAGCCCTACTGGACGCCAGCGCAGGGCGCGGGCTTCAATCCATCGTACACCCTGATCAGCAATCAGCCCCAGCAGCGCATAAACCAGCAGCCCTACGACAATGATGTCGGTACGCAGGAATTCGCGGGCGTCAATCATCATGAAGCCTATCCCGCTATCGGCATTGACCTGCTCGGCCACCACCAGACTCAGCCAGCCAATGCCCACGGCATAGCGCAGGCCGGTCAGAAAATGAGGAAGTGCGCCGGGCAGGACAATAGCAGTGATGGTTTCACGACGGCTGAGGCCCAGCGTGCGTCCGGCTTCCAGTAACTTACGATCCACACTGCGGATGCCGGCGAACAGGTTCAGGTAGACCGGAAACACCGCCCCCAGCGCGACCAGCAGCACTTTTGGCGTTTCCCCGATGCCGAACCAGAGGATGAACAGCGGAACCAGTGCCAGATGCGGCAGAACCCGTACCATCTGCATCGGGGCATCGACGATTTCTTCCCCCAGGCGGGTCAGACCGGCCACCAGAGCCAGCACTGTGCCGGCACCGATCCCGATCACCAGTCCGGCACTGACGCGCAGCAGGGAGACTGACATATGGCCGATCAGCTCGCCATTAAGCAGCAGATCCCGGAAAGTTGCCAGAATGGTGAATGGAGCGGCAATTGTGCGGGTGGAGATCAGTCCGAAACTCGATCCTGCCTGCCAGATGGCTAACAGCAGGACAAGAGAAACATACCGTCGTCCCCCCTGAAGTCGTCGGCTCAGCGTGCCCCTCAGGCTGGACCAGGACGGAAATAAGGACACCGATCTGGCTGGTCTTGTGAAAATGGACTCAGACATGAAGCCTCCCGCCTGTTTCCCGGCTGCCTGTTTTCTGATGTGCAAACAGATGTGATTTTTTATCAAATATCACATACCATGCGTGTGTCAATATTAATAACTATTTAAAATAGTATTTTATGGAATGGTTTTATGAAGGGCATCCGTGAATTCTATTGCTCCGCTTGGGAGCAGGAGGCACTGGTATCTCCGGTTTTTTTCGTTAGAACGCGCCTCTTGCCCGGTGCGTTCGGGCCATTGCCGCGGTGGCGCGGGCGGAGAGAATAGCATGAGCCAACACAACGAAGCCCTTTGCTCCGATCCTGATATGCTGGAAGGAATCGAGCGGGAGTCGATGGATTTCGACGTGGTGATTGTCGGTGCCGGGCCTGCGGGCCTTTCAGCGGCGATCCGGCTGAAGCAGCTTTCCTCTGATCTCACCGTATGCGTGGTGGAAAAGGGCAGCGAGGTCGGGGCACATATCCTGTCCGGCGCGGTGATTGAACCGCGGGCGCTGGAGGAACTCATCCCGGAATGGCGTGAAAAAGGGGCGCCATTGCACACGCCAGCCTCGGAAGACCGGATGATGTATCTGACCGAAACGGGGGGATTTCGACTGCCCACCCCGCCTCAGATGCATAATGAAGGAAACTACATCGTCAGTCTGGGTAATTTTGTGCGCTGGCTCGGAGAGCAGGCCGAGGCACTGGGAGTGGAGATTTACCCAGGCTTCGCAGCGGCTGGGCTGATTGAGGAAGAAGGCCGCATTGCCGGTGTAATAACGGGTGATATGGGCCTGGGGCGTGATGGTCAGCCTGGCCCGAATTTCCAGCCGGGGATGGAACTGCGCGCCACCTACACGATTTTCGCGGAAGGCTGCCGTGGGTCGCTCAGCAAGAAGCTGATGCAGCGTTTCAACCTGCGTGAGGGCGTGGATCCGCAGACCTATGGGATCGGCATCAAGGAGCTATGGGAAATCCCGAAAGAAAACCATCGTCCCGGGCTGGTCGTACATACGATGGGCTGGCCGATGGACAGCGCTACTTATGGCGGCTCATTCCTGTATCATTTCGGCGATAATCTGGTCTCCTACGGTTTTGTCGTCGGTCTGGATTACGCCAATCCTTGGCTTTCCCCGTTTGATGAGATGCAGCGGCTGAAAGCCCATCCCAAAATGCGCACGCATTTCGAAGGGGGGCGTCGTATCGCCTATGGTGCGCGGGCCCTCAGCGAGGGCGGCCTGCAATCCATTCCGAAGCTGACTTTTCCGGGTGGATTGCTGGTCGGGGATGCCGCAGGTTTTCTGAACGTGCCCAAGATCAAGGGTACGCATACGGCGATGAAATCAGGTGTGCTGGCAGCGGAGGCGATTGCCGATGCATTCATTGCTGACCGTGCGGCAGAGCCGGTCAGCTACACTGACAAGATCAGGGAAAGCTGGGTGTGGGAGGAACTGTCCGCGTCCCGGAATATCCGCCCCAGTTTCTCGCGGTTCGGGAATATTGGAGGTTTTCTGTATTCGGCGGTGGATACGGTGCTTTTCAAGGGGCGAGCACCATGGACGCTGCATCATCAGCACCCTGATCATAAGACATTGCGCCCGGCGGAGCAGGTGCAAAAGATCGACTATCCGAAACCCGATGGCGTACTGACATTCGACCGCCTGTCCTCGGTTTATCTGAGTGGCACCAATCATGAGGAACAGCAGCCGGTTCATCTGAGGTTACGTGATCCGGGGCTTTGGAAGTCCGTCAACTGGGATGTGTTTCGTGCGCCGGAAAGCAGATACTGCCCTGCCGGTGTCTATGAGGTGGAACAGGCGGAGGAGGGGGAGGCAGCTCTGCGGATCAATGCGCAGAATTGCGTGCACTGCAAAACCTGCGACATCAAGGATCCTGACCAAAATATTGACTGGATTGTGCCGGAGGGCGGCGGCGGTCCGAATTATCCCGGCGGGATGTAGTAGAAAAACAAAAAGCGGCCTGACTGAAAATCAGGCCGCTTTTGTTGAGGGTTGATAGAGACAGAATCAAAAAGCGTCAGCCGAAGGCGCTTCTTTCAATGGCTGTCACGTCCAGAAGCGTGATTGTGCTTTGATCGGACAGGGTAAATACCTTGCCTGCGGATGTATTGATGGCGCTGGTAAAGGCAGCATCAATATCTGCTGAGGTATAACCGTTCAGTACAATGCGATCTTCCCATGTATGGAAGTTCTGGATTGTATAATGGGCACCTGCCTGTCCTGCATTGAGAACAAACAGATCGGCACCTGCATTTGCCTGACTTGCATTACCAATCAGCGTGTTATCGCCTGTTCCGGCATACATGATTGTTCCTGAAGCCTGAGACCCGTCCAGTGTTTCCTGACCACTGCCGGCAATCAGGATATTGTTTTGGCCCTGTGATTTCAGAACGTCTCCGTTGCCGCCGCCAGTCACGGTTGAATTATTGGCGGCCTGGATAAGATTGGCACCTGCGGTGCCTCCCTTGAAATATCCATTCTGGCCGGCCCATACGGTTATGTTGCCCGTGCCACCTTCGATAGTGTCGGACGTATCAGGATAACCTGTATTGCCAAAATAAAGCACGTGCCCGCTGCCGTTAAAGACGGTCGTGTTGGCACTTCCGGTGGCAACAGTTGCATTGCCAGAGTCCAGAATAACCAGACCACGGGCATTGCCGGCATAATATGTCAGATCACCGGCTCCGCCGAACAGTGTGGGTGAACCTGTGTCCGTGATGCTGCCAACAACAGTGCTGGCACCTGTTCCATTGATGAAAGTCGTGGAGTTTCCGGTCGTCATATAGACACCGGCATTGCTGCCAACGACGGTATTGGCAGCACCGGCCGCGTAAATTGTATCCGCGCCCTGGCTCCAGGTCAGATTGTTATCACCGACAAGCTGTACTCGGCTGCCCGCCTGACCGGTCAGGATTTTGCTGCCTGCTCCAAGGGCTTCAATCGTATCGTGGCCCTGGCCACCGTAAATAGTAGCATTGCCAGCATTATCGACAAAATTTGTGCTTCCGTCTCCGCCAACAAGCTGCGACCCGCGCCCGTTCGCAGTCAGTGTACCGCCATTTTGTCCACTGACCAGCGTATCCGCGCCACTGCCTCCCATAATGAGATCACGGGATGAGCCCCCTACCAGTATGCGGGGAGTGGATGAGTTGTTCTGAATTGTAATAGGCCCGGAAGCAGATGTCTGAACCTGGGGAGAAAGCGAAACGCTTTCAGGATGGAAAGGTGAGAAGGCAAGCTGTTGCAGGGCTGTCGAGACCTGGTTGACGGTGCCGGTAACAGTATAGGTTTTTCCATCAGCACTCAGCGTCCCGTTGCTCAGATGGCTGTAGGCTCCTTCGGCATCGGCTCCCAGTGTTGCTGTGGCCGTGATAATGGTATTGGGATCGATTGCGCTGAAAGTCTGATCTGCAAATGGGAGCAACGCAGATCTCAGGGCTACGATTCCGCTGCGGGATGTTGTGCCCGCGTTATTCGCCACTTCAAGGTTAATGGTTGAAGTTGTAACCTGCCCGGTGGCAGCCTGCCCCGCGGTCTGTGTGAATGTAAGCGTATTCAGAACGTTGGTGACATGGGTCGGGCTGCCGGAAATCGTGAAAGTTTTCCCGTCAGCGCTGACAGTTCCATAAAGGCTCGGGTCGGTGAATGTGCCACTGGCGCCGGTGATGGTGACCGTTGCTGTTATACCTTCTCCACTCTGCTGGGAGACGGTTACACCCGACAGAATGGACAGCGGAACCTGATCTGTCCCGGACTGGCTGGAGTTAAAGCCTGTGATTGTTGGCGTCAGTGAATCTTCGATAGCAAGTTTGGAAGAGCCGTCGGAATCCTGGATCACGGCAACCCGTTTGGCAGCATAATTGCCTGTCAGCTGAAGAGTATATGATGTTGTGCCATCGGTGACAGTCAAACGATCTGTTGCACTATCAATCGTTGCTGATACGGCGCTGGTATAAGAAAGGGTGTTGAGGTCAATGTAATCACCATTGGAAAAGCCCTGGATGATTGCATTCTGACTGGCTGCCGGATCATTGATTTGAAGCAGGCCGCCTGTACCCTCCAGATCGATCGTCCCGGACAGATGGCCGCCTGAAGAAACGATCAGGGTTCCGGTGCCGGAAACGATCGTATTGGCCGCTGTACCACCGGAGGAGACTATCTGCATACCTCCGCTATTGACCGTGGTCCCGCTTGCGATCCCTCCGTTCATGACGAGCATTGAGGAAACCGTACTGGTATCAAGCAACACGCTGCTGGAGGTGATCCCTGACGATACAATGATACTTTCCTGGCGGCCGGTGATCAGGGTGCTCCCATCTCCGCTATCCTGTGTCTGGCTGAAGGCCCAGCCGCTGTAATCACCCTGTAATTTGAGTTGATAAGTTTGCCCTGATCCGGAAATGGTCAGCAAATGGCTGGTATTATCATAAGAAACTGTTCTGCTGCCCTGGATGTATCGAAGTGAATTCAGATCAATGATGTCGCCATTGCTGAAGCCATTGATCTGCGCGCCTGATGCCAGAGCTGTGGGGGATGCAATCTCAAGTCTAGCCCCTGTTCCGCTCATGGTCAGGGTTCCAGAAAGGGTGCCGCCATTCTGGATGGTCAGCGTGCCGGCTCCATCGATGACTGAATTCGATGCAACGCCACCCTGATAGACATATTGCAGACCACCACTATGAATAATGGAGGCAATCGCTCTTCCGCCTGCGGAAACACGTTGCGTTCCCCCGCTGGAAATATCTGTCTGGCCGGTATAACCAAGAACAAGTTGGACGCCATTGGCTCCAACAGTGCTGCTGGTTGCAAAGCCTGTGTACTGTGTGTTGCCGCTCCAGCTCTGCCCCATAACCCACATATAATTCTGTGGGTTGCTCCCACCGATAGAGAGGCTGTCAGCGGCGGAAGTCACGATAATTCCAAGACGATGAGCAGTCAGTAAAAGAGACTGATCCTGGGCATCAGATGATGATGATACGCCCCAGCCTGTATAATCACCGGACAGGCGCAGCCGGTACGTATCCTGACCACTGGAGACGGAAAGATAACTGATGTTATTGCTGTTGGCCGATGTGGAATCGATAGAAACGACTGTTCCGGCCGCAGTCGCATTGATTGAGCCAAGGTCGAGCCTGTCCCCTTCATCAAACCCGTTAATGAGCGGATTGGCGGCGAGAGAGGAAGGTGCATCTATTTTCAGCAGGCTGCCTGAACCTGCCATGGTAACCATATCGCTTAACAGACCGCCGCTGGCGACTTCGATGGTTCCGCTGCCTGATATTGTCGTGGTTGAAGCCAGTCCACCTGAGGAAATAATCAGATGGCCTCCCTCGCTTATCGTTGTGAAGAATGATGAGCCACCGGAAAGAACAGTCTGACTGCCTCCATCCATGATGGAAACGCTGGTAGCGGTTCCTCCTTCTGATATTGTTTGTAAGCCACCACTTTGAACCGTGATGTTTGCGACGGAGCCACCGTTAGAAACGATCTGCACACCACCATTGAAAACAGCAGCGTCCAATGAAGAGCCGAGAACCGTTTCTGTTCCATAGAGCTGTGTATTGGATGCGATTCCGGCAACACTCTGCGTACCGCCGGCAGAAACCAGGGACGATATTGCATACGCTCCGGATTCAATAATCTGACTGCCACCAGAAAGAACAATGTTACTGTTCGTCGATGCTCCATTGCTGATATGGGCAATGCCACCGCTGGAAATATAGGTGGACTGAACTATGCTGTATTGTGCGGCAAAAAGCTGGGTGGCAGATGTGGCCAGATCAGCGCCCAGAGTAAAATCGCTCAGTACTTCACCAGAGCTTGTATAATAATAACGGTTCAGAGCTTTGATCAGTGTGCTGCCATCTGTCTGGTCAGCATAAGCAACAAATTGCCAGCCGGGATCTGTCTGCGGCTGGGATAGAAGCAGGGTGTATTGAATGCCGGAAGCGGAAACAATCAACTCACCTGAGTTATAACTAATCTGAGCGTTGGAAGAATAGGAGATATTATTGAAGTCAATGCTATCTCCTTGAGTGAATCCATATATGCTCAGAAAATTATCATAGTTGCCCGTACTGTTCAGAACGATTTTGGACCCAGTTCCAGAAAGGCTGATCCCTCCCTTTATCTTGGCTCCTGAATCAACAATCAGCGTTCCTGCGCCGCTGATCACGGTAGCGGATGCTAGGCCGCCTACACGCCAGGCGGAGTCATACATGACGTGCTGTACCCCGCCATCCAGAACGGTGGTGTTAAAAGCCGTGCCTCCGCCACGAATCTCCTGAATGCCACCACTGCTGACGGTTGTCGCGTAGGCACCGTAAGAGCCAGGGATTGATGTACTGTAAGGCCCGTAGATGCGTTCTATTCCGCCATTCAGAACCTGTGTTCCGCTGGTAACCCCTCCGCTGGACCATATGGCAACACCGCCGGCCTGAAGAATGCCGCCACTGCTGATGATGGTATTTTGCGCAATCGCTGATTGCCCTATGACGCTTTGACTACCTCCGTTCTCAATCTGAGTGCCGGACGCAGTGCCATGAACAATCTGGGAACCACCTGATTGGACAGTCGCGCTGATGGCAATGGGGCTGTAAGGCGAATGAAAGCCGGGGCCTTCAATGGTTTCCGTGCTGCCGTTAGAGATGATTGTGCCGGATGTAGTCCCGTAATTATCGAGCACACCCCCTTGCGCCAGAACGGTGCTGATTGCTTGTCCGCCATATTGGACAGTCAGCAGGCTTCCACTTTGGACCTGTGTGGAGGAGACGGTCCCGCCTGCCATGACGATACCGTTGAGATAATCGGCGCGATCATCATTTTTCAGCAACAATCCACTTGAGACCGTATTATTGCCAACAGAAACGGTATTCCCCCGTATGACGAGAAGTGTTGAGCCGTCAGAATCCGCAATTGTTTTCAGTTTTTCTGTGCCGCTCAGATTGGTCCTGAGGGCGAGCGTAAAGCGATCTGTGCCATTCGTTAGAGTGGCAGTCGGATTGTTGCCGGATGTATAAGTGACAGATGTATTGCCTGATGAGAATTGCAGGTTATTGATGTCGATGACGTCCGAAGAGTCAAAATCTGAAATATAAAAACCGCTTGCCAGATCAGCCTGATTGTTAAGGGTCAGTTTTCCGCTGACAATGCTGGTTGCGCCGTCAATAGTGCCCCCTGAATCAATAACCAGGGAACCGCCACTACTGATGACTGCACTGACCGCTGTGCCACCCGTGTAAACATGCTGAACTGCACCGCTATGGATGACGGTGGAGGTGGCAACTCCACCGCTGGAAACATTGACGGTGCCTGCAATCAAGTCAGCGCCGTCCAGGCTGCCGCCTTGCCTGACATTGACGGTACCAGAAACGATGCTTGCCTCAAAGGAGAAGCCATCGACATACATTCTGGCGCCTCCATCAATGATGGTTCTATTGGCTGCGCCACCCTCAAAGACATCAAATTCTGCTGCATAACCGGATACGGTTGCGTTGTGGTCAATGCCTCCACTGAAAATCAGGCTGGCCCCCCATGTTCCAATCTGGCTGTTGGAGGTGATGCCACCGGATTCTGTGTAAATGGTAACGCTCGGCTGGACTATTGTGCCAATTGCAATACCTCCATTTGCAACAGTGAGCTGGTTAATGCTGCCGGATTGACCAACGACAATGCCCGATGATGTCTGGCCTGAACTGATGACTAGCTGTGACACTGGCTTAATCCATGTAATTAATTTTTATATAAATATACTTTCAAGTAATATGTGGGATAATTTTGATAAAATCAAAATATTTATCGTACATTTGGAAGTGAACTGGCATATTGGAAGAAATTTTGAATGAAGGTATTAACTTCATAAAGTTTATAATTTGTAAAAAAGTTAATTTATTTTTGCCTTTTGTTTATTTTAGTTTTGGTGAAGGCATCGATGGAGCCTCCCATCGAACGCGGGGCGGGTGCGCGTGTCTGACGTGTCATGATGCTGGACAGGCCGGATGTGATCCGCTAAACCCGCCCGCTCAATCGGAACGTGGGAGACCGGTTCACCCACTCGCTGGTCCTGATCAGGGCTGGCGGGTTCTTCGTGCTTTGGTGCGGAGTGGGCGGTCGTTCGAACCACGGTCCTGGATGACTAACAGGAGCCAGGATTATGGCAAAAAAGATCGTCGGCTATGTCAAGCTGCAGATCCCTGCGGGCAAGGCGAATCCCTCTCCGCCGGTTGGTCCGGCGCTGGGTCAGCGCGGCCTGAACATCATGCAGTTCTGCAAGGAATTCAATGCGGCTACGCAGGCTATGGAGCCCGGCATGCCGGTTCCGGTGGTGATCACCGCCTATGCGGACCGTACGTTCAGCTTCATCACCAAGACCCCGCCGAACACCTATTTCCTGCTGAAGGCGGCGAAGGTGCAGAAAGGGTCGCCCACGGTTGGCAAGAGCGCTGCGGTGGGCCGTGTGACCATGTCCCAGCTGCGTGAAATCGCGGAAACCAAATTCCAGGACATGAACGCGAACGATATTGACGGTGCCGTCCGGATGCTGGCGGGTTCCGCCAAGTCCATGGGCCTGACCGTGGTGGAGGGCTGATCCGATGGCACATAACAAGCGTCTGAAAGCGGCCCGCGCGTCCGTCGACAGCACAAAGTTCTATCCGTTGACCGAGGCCGTGGCGCTGGCGAAGACCAACGCCCGTGCGAAGTTCGATGAGACGATCGAAATCTCCCTGAACCTCGGCATTGATCCGCGTCACGCGGACCAGATGGTGCGTGGTCTGGTGTCTCTGCCGAATGGCACGGGCAAGACCCTGCGCGTCGGCGTGTTCGCCCGTGGCCCGAAGGCCGAGGAAGCGAAAGCGGCCGGTGCCGATGTGGTCGGCGCTGAAGATCTGGCGGAACTGGTGCAGAACGGCACCATTGAGTTTGATCGCTGCATTGCGACCCCGGATATGATGGCCCTGGTTGGTCGTCTGGGCAAAATCCTTGGTCCGCGTGGCCTGATGCCGAACCCGAAGCTCGGCACTGTGACCATGGACGTCAAGGGCGCGGTGACCGCCGCCAAGTCCGGCCAGATCGAGTTCCGCGCCGAAAAGGCCGGTATCATCCATGCCGGTATCGGCAAGGCGAGCTTCGATGCCGACAAGCTGGTCGAGAACATTCGCGCTCTGGTTGATGCCGTCCAGAAGGCAAAGCCGACCGGTGCGAAGGGGACTTATCTCCAGAAAGCCGCGCTCAGCTCCTCCATGGGGCCTGGCATGCGTCTGGATGTATCGTCCCTGACGGTCTGACCGGATAGATCATCCGGTTGAATGGAATACGCTCCGCCGGGCATTCGCCGGGCGGAGCGGGCAGGGAAGTCTCGGCTTCCCGCTATCCTGTCCAAGACCACACGTGTCGCATCGGATCACGGTCCGGGTTGACTTAAAGGGAAATGCCGCAGGCATCCCGCGCGTGGAAGACGGGTCGGTCATTGGGTGGGGCTTATGTCCTGCCTCTGATGTCGGTTCCGGATAAAGGACAGGCGAATGCATCACCGTTGATGCGGGGGTGCATGGGTAACTGATCCGGCCGGGTGGTCCTGCCGGATTGAACAGGAGTGAGTGCGTTGGAGCGTACGGAGAAGCGAGAATTCGTTGCCTCCCTCGCCGCCGTGTTCGCGGAAACCTCGATTGTTGTCGTCACCCAGAACAAGGGTTTGACGGTGGCAGAGGTGACCGAGTTGCGTCGGCGGGTCAGGGCGGCAGGTGCGAATTACAAGGTCGCCAAGAACCGTCTGGCCAACCTCGCCCTGGAAGGGTCCCAGTTCGAAGGCATCAAGCCGCTGCTGAAAGGTCCGACCGCGCTCGCGTGGTCTGAGGATCCGGTCGCTGCGGCAAAGGTTGTCGTCGACTTCGCCAAGACCAATGACAAGCTGGCTATTCTCGGCGGTTCTCTTGGCAGCCAGACGCTTGATGCGTCCGGCGTCAAGGCGCTTGCCGAGCTGCCGTCTCTGGACACGCTGCGTGCGCAGCTCGTGGGGCTCATCTCGACCCCCGCGACGCGTATCGCTGGCGTCCTCCAGGCACCGGCTGGCCAGCTGGCACGGGTCTTCGGGGCTTATTCCAAGAAGGAAGAGGCGGCCTGATCGGCCCGATTCTCATCGGAAAAGTGATCAACTGTTCAGGCAAAGGCTTGAACGGACCGGAACAACGACTAAACTAAAGGCATAAACAAATGGCTGATCTGTCAAACCTGGTTGAGCAGCTGTCCAGCCTGACCGTCCTCGAGGCGGCTGAGCTGTCCAAGCTGTTGGAAGAAAAGTGGGGCGTCTCCGCCGCTGCTCCGGTTGCCGTGGCTGCTGCCCCGGCTGCTGGCGCTGCTGCTGCCCCGGCTGAAGAGCAGACCGAGTTCACTGTCGTCCTGGCGAAGGCCGGCGACAAGAAGATCAACGTCATCAAGGAAATCCGCACCATCACCGGCCTGGGCCTGAAGGAAGCCAAGGATCTGGTCGAAGGCGCGCCGAAGACCGTGAAGGAAGGCGTGAACAAGGACGAAGCCGAAAAGATCAAGAAGGTGCTGGAAGAGCAGGGCGCCGCTGTCGAGATCAAATAAGGCAGTTTCCGGGGCTTGCCCTGGATGTTGAATACGGTGTGGGCGGAAATGTATACCATTTCCGCCCCATCGGTCGTTGCAGCCGGATAGTCCGGCTGTTTCTGTCGCATCGGAGTTCGATAGGGCTCTGTTTGCAAACGCCTCTTCCCGGGCGGCCATGGGAAGATTCAGGGCGACGTTATTGGCCGGGCTTGACGCCGGACTATCGGGCGAAGGTATCCTCCTTCGCTGCGGACCCGGCGGAGTGAGATTTCGGGATCTAAGGGCAGGGCATGAACGCGATCACCCAGCGGGACAGCAAATCTTTCACCGGCCGCAAGCGCATACGCAAAAGTTTCGCCCGTATTGGCGATGTTGTGCCGATGCCCAATCTGATTGATGTGCAGCGCGCCAGTTATGAAGCGTTCCTCCAGATGAACGTGCATCCGGACAACCGGACGCCGACGGGCTTGCAGGAAGTTTTTCGTTCCGTCTTTCCGATTGACGATTTCGCGGGCCGTGGCCGCCTGGAATTCGTCAATTACGAGCTGGAAGAGCCGAAATACGACGTTGAGGAATGCATTCAGCGCGGCATGACCTTCGCCGCTCCGCTGAAGGTGATTCTCCGTCTGATCGTATGGGATGTGGACGAGGATACCGGTTCCCGCTCTATCCGCGACATCAAGGAGCAGCCGGTTTACATGGGCGATATGCCGCTCATGACCGATAACGGCACCTTCATCATCAATGGGACCGAGCGCGTCATCGTCAGCCAGATGCACCGTTCTCCCGGCGTGTTCTTCGATCACGACAAGGGCAAGACCCATTCAAGCGGCAAGTTCCTGTTCGCCGCGCGCGTCATTCCCTATCGTGGCTCCTGGCTTGATTTCGAATTCGACAGCAAGGACCTGGTCTACGTCCGCATCGACCGTCGTCGTAAGCTGCCTGTCACCACGCTGCTCTATGCGCTGGAAGGCCAGCGGACCGAGGCGGCGATTGCGTCCGGTATTGATCCGCAGGACCTGCCCGAAATCCACGGCATGACCGCCGAGGAAATCCTGTCCTATTTCTATACGCAGGTTGTGTTCACCAGCACGCCGAAGGGCTGGGCCCGTCCTTTCGATCCGGAAGCGTTCCGCGGCATCACGCTGGCCGAAGCCCTGATCGACGCCGATACCGGCGCTGTTGTGGCCGAGGCCGGCACCAAGCTGACGGCCCGCAGCGCCCGCAAGATTGCCGAGCAGGCCAAGACTGTTCTGGTTGGCCGCGCTGATCTGCTGGGTCGTTATATGGCCGAGGATCTGGTCAACGAGCAGACCGGTGAGATCTATGCCGAAGCAGGCGAGGAACTGACCGAGGCCCGTCTGGCTGCGCTGGAGACGCTGGGCGTCACCAGCCTGCCGACTTTGGCGATCGACCAGACCACCGGTCCGTGGATTCGCAATACTCTGGCGATCGACAAGAACTCCACCCGTGATGATGCGCTGATCGACATCTATCGCGTGATGCGTCCCGGTGAGCCGCCGACCCCGGAAACGGCGGAAGCCTTGTTCCGTGGCCTGTTCTTCGATATGGACCGGTATGACCTGTCCTCGGTCGGTCGTGTGAAGATGAACATGCGTCTGGGCGTGGATGCTCCGGATACCGTCCGCACCCTGCGCAAGGAAGACATCCTCCGCACCGTCAAGATTCTGTGCGATCTGAAGGACGGCCGTGGCGCGATCGACGATATCGACAATCTCGGCAACCGCCGTGTGCGTTCCGTCGGTGAACTGATGGAAAACCAGTATCGCCTTGGCCTGTTGCGTATGGAGCGGGCGATCCGTGAGCGCATGGGCTCGGTCGATATCGACACGGTCATGCCGCATGATCTGATCAATGCGAAGCCGGCTGCCGCTGCGGTGCGTGAATTCTTCGGCTCCTCTCAGCTCAGCCAGTTCATGGACCAGACCAACCCGCTCTCTGAAGTGACGCATAAGCGTCGCCTTTCCGCGCTTGGCCCGGGCGGTCTGACGCGTGAGCGTGCAGGTTTTGAGGTCCGTGACGTTCACCCGACCCATTATGGCCGTATCTGCCCGATTGAAACGCCGGAAGGCCCGAATATCGGTCTGATCAACTCGCTGGCCACCTATGCCAAGGTCAACAAGTACGGCTTCATCGAAACGCCGTACCGCGTGGTCGAGGATGGTAAGGTCAGTGATCAGTGGCGCTATCTTTCCGCCATGGAAGAAGACCGCCTGGTCGTGGCGCAGGCTGATGCCCCGCGTGACAGCGCAGGCAAGCTGACCGAGGAACTGATCTCTGTGCGTCGCCAGGGCGATTTCCGTCTGGTGAAGCCGGAAGACGTGACCTCGATGGACGTTTCGCCGAAACAGCTCGTTTCCGTGGCTGCGGCGCTGATCCCGTTCCTTGAGAACGACGACGCCAACCGCGCGCTGATGGGCTCGAACATGCAGCGTCAGGCCGTGCCGCTGATCCGCGCCGATGCGCCGCTGGTCGGCACCGGCATGGAAGCCGCCGTGGCGCGTGACTCTGGTGCCACCATCGTGGCTCGCCGTGCCGGTGTGGTCGATCAGATCGACGGTGCCCGCATCGTGGTCCGTGCCAGCGGCGAGGATGGAGCCACTCAGGGCGTCGATATCTATCGTCTGCGCAAGTTCATGCGCTCCAACCAGAGCACCTGCATCAACCAGCGTCCGCTGGTAAAGGTCGGGGACCACGTGATTGCCGGCGATATCATTGCTGATGGTCCGTCGACGGAGCTGGGTGAATTGGCGCTGGGCCGTAACGTGCTCTGCGCGTTCATGCCGTGGAACGGCTACAACTTCGAGGACTCAATCCTGATCAGCGAGCGGATCGCGCGGGATGACGTCTTTACCTCGATCCATATCGAGGAATTCGAGGTGATGGCCCGTGACACCAAGCTGGGTCAGGAAGAAATCACCCGCGATATTCCGAATGTGGGTGAAGAAGCCCTGCGGAACCTGGACGAAGCCGGTATCGTCTATATCGGTGCCGAGGTGAATCCGGGTGACATTCTGGTCGGTAAGGTCACGCCGAAGGGCGAAAGCCCGATGACGCCGGAAGAAAAGCTGCTGCGCGCCATTTTCGGTGAAAAGGCGAGCGATGTGCGTGACACCTCGCTGAAGCTGCCGCCCGGCACGACTGGTACCATCGTGGATGTGCGCGTGTTCAGCCGTCGTGGCGTCGATAAGGATGAGCGCGCCATGGCGATTGAGCGTGCCGAGATTGAACGTCTGGCCAAGGACCGTGATGACGAGCGCGGCATTCAGGAGCGCGCATTCCTGAACCGTCTGCGTGAGAAGCTGCTGGGCCATCCGGCTTCTGGCGGGTTCAAGGGCATCAAGGCCGGCACGATCATCACCGATGAGGTTCTTTCCGAGCATCCGCGTGGCGCATGGCGCAACATCTCCGTGCAGGATGATGCGGTGGTGGCCGACATCGAATTGCTGAAGCGTGAATTTGACGCTGCCGTGGCCAAGATTCAGGCCCGTTTCGAAGGCAAGGTCGAGAAGCTCCAGCGTGGTGATGAATTGCCACCGGGCGTGATGAAGATGGTCAAGGTCTTCGTGGCCGTGAAGCGCAAGCTTCAGCCGGGCGACAAGATGGCAGGCCGTCATGGCAACAAGGGTGTGGTCAGCCGCGTGGTTCCGGTCGAGGATATGCCGTTCCTTGAGGACGGTACCCCGGTCGATCTCGTGCTGAACCCGCTGGGCGTGCCGAGCCGTATGAATGTGGGTCAGATTCTGGAGACCCATCTGGGCTGGGCCTGCGCCAATCTCGGCCGTCAGATCGGCGAGCTGGTGGAGAACTATCGTCGCAATGGCCAGCAGCGGGACGAGCTGCTGGCCCGCCTGCGGGAGATCTACGGTGAAAACGTCTATAACGACGTGATCGCCGATATGAACAACGACCAGCTGATCGAACTGGCCGAGAACCTGCGCAAGGGCGTGCCGATTGCGACTCCGGTTTTCGATGGCGCCCGTCCGTCGGATATTGAAAATATGCTGAGCCGGGCCGGTCTTGATACCTCCGGTCAGGTGGTTCTGACCGATGGTCGTACCGGTGAGCCGTTCGAACGTAAGGTGACAGTCGGTTATATCTATATGCTGAAGCTGCACCACCTGGTCGACGACAAGATCCATGCCCGTTCGATCGGACCGTACAGCCTTGTGACCCAGCAGCCGCTGGGTGGTAAGGCGCAGTTCGGTGGCCAGCGCTTCGGTGAAATGGAAGTGTGGGCGCTGGAAGCCTACGGTGCCGCCTACACCCTGCAGGAAATGCTGACGGTGAAGTCCGATGACGTGTCGGGCCGCACCAAGGTGTATGAGGCGATCGTGCGTGACCAGGACAGCTTCGAGGCCGGTATCCCGGAAAGCTTCAACGTTCTGATGAAGGAGTTGAAGTCACTGGGTCTGAACGTCGATCTTGAAAACCGCTCTGCCTGATTAATGGATGTTCCGGAGGGGCTTCCGCCTCTCCGGACCAGGATGCGGGGATTTATCCCTGTCTATCCTCTCTCATGAGGTGACCGTATGAACGAGCTGATGAAGATCCTGGGTCAGGGCGGCCAGTCGCTGAGCTTCGACCAGATCAAGATTCAGATGGCCAGCCCGGAGCAGATTCGCTCCTGGTCCTATGGCGAGATCAAAAAGCCCGAAACGATCAATTACCGCACCTTCAAGCCGGAGCGGGACGGGCTGTTCTGTGCGCGCATTTTCGGTCCGATCAAGGACTATGAATGCCTGTGCGGCAAGTACAAGCGGATGAAGTTCCGCGGCATCGTGTGTGAGAAATGCGGCGTTGAAGTGACGCTCGCCAAGGTTCGCCGCGAGCGTATGGGCCATATCGAGCTCGCCTCCCCGGTTGCTCATATCTGGTTCCTCAAGAGCCTGCCCAGCCGTATCGGCCTGATGGTCGATCTGACGCTGAAAGAGCTGGAAAAGATTCTGTATTTCGAGAACTACGTCGTTCTCGAACCTGGCCTGACCGATCTGAAGCTGCATCAGCTTCTGACCGAAGAGCAGTTGCTGAACAAGCAGGATGAGTTCGGTGATGACGCTTTCCGCGCTGCGATCGGGGCCGAGGCGATCAAGTCGATTCTGGAAGGGATCGATATCGACGAGGACAAGGTGCGCCTGCGCGCCGAGCTGAAAGAGACGACCTCCGAAACCAAGCGCAAGAAGCTGGTCAAGCGTCTTAAGCTGATCGAGGCGTTTGCGGAAAGCGGTGCCAAGCCCGAATGGATGATTCTGGATGTCGTGCCGGTTATTCCGCCGGAACTGCGTCCGCTGGTGCCGCTGGATGGAGGTCGTTTTGCGACCTCCGATCTGAACGACCTGTATCGTCGCGTCATCAACCGCAATAACCGCCTGAAGCGCCTGATCGAACTGCGTGCGCCGGACATCATCGTCCGCAATGAAAAGCGCATGTTGCAGGAAAGTGTGGATGCACTGTTCGATAACGGACGCCGCGGCCGCGCCATTACCGGTGCCAACAAGCGTCCGCTGAAGTCGCTGTCCGATATGCTGAAGGGCAAGCAGGGCCGCTTCCGTCAGAACCTGCTCGGCAAGCGCGTCGACTATTCCGGCCGTTCGGTGATCGTCGTGGGGCCGGAGATGAAGCTCCATCAGTGCGGCCTGCCGAAGAAGATGGCGCTGGAACTGTTCAAGCCGTTCATCTACTCGAAGCTGGAAAAATATGGTCACGCCACCACCATCAAGGCTGCAAAGCGCATGGTGGAAAAAGAGCGCCCGGAAGTGTGGGATATCCTCGAAGAGGTGATCCGCGAGCATCCGGTCATGCTCAACCGTGCGCCGACCCTGCATCGTCTGGGTATTCAGGCGTTCGAGCCGGTGCTGATCGAAGGCAAGGCGATCCAGCTGCATCCGCTGGTCACCACCGCTTTCAACGCCGACTTCGATGGCGACCAGATGGCCGTGCACGTGCCGCTGAGCCTTGAGGCTCAGCTGGAAGCGCGCGTCCTGATGATGTCCACCAACAACATCCTCAGCCCCGCCAACGGCAAGCCGATCATCGTGCCGAGCCAGGACATCGTGCTCGGTCTGTACTATCTGTCGCTGGAAACGCCGGAGTTCCGCAATACGCCGGATGACAAGGCACAGGCTTTCGGCACGCTCGGCGAGATCGAGGCGGCGCTGCATGCCAGAACCGTGACCCTGCACACCAAGATCCGTGCGCGTCTGCACACGGTGGATGATCAGGGCAACCCGATCCGCGTGCGCGTGGTGACCACGCCGGGCCGTATGCTGATCGCCCAGATTCTGCCGCGCCACCCCAACGTGCCTTTCGCGCTGATCAACAAGCAGTTGACCAAGAAGAACGTCTCTGACGTGATCGATGCGGTCTACCGCCATTGCGGCCAGAAGGAATGCGTGATCTTCGCCGATCGTCTGATGGGCCTCGGTTTTGGTCAGGCCGCGAAGGCCGGCATTTCCTTCGGCAAGGATGACCTGATCATCCCGGCGGAAAAGCAGGAGATGATCGAAAAGACCGCCGGTGAGGTCAAAGAGTTCGAACAGCAGTATCAGGATGGTCTGATCACCGCTGGCGAACGCTATAACAAGGTGGTCGATGCCTGGTCGCGCTGCACCGATGAGGTGGCAGGCGCGATGATGAAGGAGATTTCCAAGCAGGAACTGGGTCGTCCCATCAATTCCGTGTGGATGATGAGCCATTCCGGTGCGCGTGGGTCTCCGGCCCAGATGCGTCAGCTTGCCGGTATGCGTGGCCTGATGGCGAAGCCGTCTGGTGAGATCATCGAGCAGCCGATCATCGCGAACTTCAAGGAAGGCCTGTCGGTTCTGGAGTATTTCAACTCCACCCACGGCGCCCGTAAGGGTCTGGCCGATACGGCGCTGAAGACTGCGAACTCCGGTTACCTGACCCGCCGTCTGGTCGACGTGGCGCAGGACTGCATTATCGTTGAGAACGATTGCGGTACTGAACGCGGCCTGACCGTGCGTGCGGTAATGGATGGCGGCGAGGTGGTCTCCAGCCTGTCCGAGCGTATTCTCGGTCGTACTCTCAGCGAGGATGTGCTCGATCCGGCCACCAACAAGCTCCTGTATCCGCGCAACACGCTGATTGAGGAAGAACACGCCGAGAAGATCGAGAAGGCCGGGATCGAGGTGGTGAAAATCCGCTCGGTGCTGACCTGCGAGAGCACGGTTGGCGTCTGCGGCCACTGCTATGGCCGCGATCTGGCCCGTGGCACGCCGGTGAATATCGGTGAGGCGGTCGGCGTGATTGCCGCCCAGTCCATCGGTGAACCGGGCACGCAGCTGACGATGCGCACCTTCCATATCGGTGGTGCCGCGCAGCGTGGTGCCGAGCAGTCCAGCGTTGAAGCCAGCCACGACGGCATCGTGACGGTGAAGAACCGGAACGTGGTGCTCAACAGCCAGAACGTTGCCATCGTGATGTCGCGTAACTGCGAAATCGTGCTGGCAGATGAGAAAGGCCGTGAGCGGGCGCGTTACCGCGTGCCGTATGGTGCCCGTCTGCTGACGGATGAAGGCGCTCAGGTAACCCGCGCCCAGAAGCTGGCGGAATGGGATCCCTACACCCTGCCGATCATCACGGAACGTGCCGGTAAGGTCGAATATCTGGACCTGCTGGATGGCGTGACGCTGGTTGAGCGGATGGACGAAGTGACCGGCCTCACCTCCAAGGTGGTGGTGGACTACAAGCAGAACGCGCGTGGCGTCGATCTGCGTCCACGACTCCAGTTGAAGGATGAGAACGGCGATGTCGTGCGCCTCTCCAACAACACGGATGCCCGTTACTTCCTCTCTCCTGACTCGATTCTGTCTGTGGAGAACGGCGCCGAGGTGAATGCCGGTGACGTGCTGGCCCGTATTCCGCGTGAAGGCAGCAAGACCCGTGACATTACAGGCGGTCTGCCGCGCGTGGCGGAGCTGTTCGAAGCCCGTCGTCCCAAGGATCACGCGGTCATCGCCGAGACCGATGGTCGGGTCGAATTCGGCAAGGATTACAAGGCCAAGCGCCGTATCATCGTGAAGAACGACGAAACCGGCGAGGAAACCGAGTATCTGATCCCGAAGGGCAAGCACGTCTCGGTGCAGGAAGGCGACTTTGTGCGTCTGGGCGATCCGCTGGTGGACGGTCCGCGCGTGCCGCATGACATCCTGAAGGTGTTGGGTGTCGAGGCGCTGTCGGATTATCTGGTGAACGAAATCCAGGACGTCTATCGACTCCAGGGTGTGAAGATCAACGACAAGCACATTGAGGTGATTGTTCGCCAGATGCTGCAGAAGGTCGAGATTCTCGATCCGGGCGATACGATGTATCTGATCGGCGAGCAGGTGGACCGGCTGGAGTTCGAGGCCGAGAATCGCAAGCGTGAGCGTGAGGGCGAGCGTCCTGCGGTAGCCATGCCGGTTCTGCAGGGCATCACCAAGGCGTCCCTGCAGACGCAGAGCTTCATCAGCGCGGCCTCCTTCCAGGAGACCACCCGCGTGCTGACCGAGGCTGCGACCGCTGGCAAGGTCGATACTCTGAACGGTCTGAAGGAAAACGTGATTGTCGGGCGTCTGATCCCGGCGGGCACAGGCTCCGTGATGAACCGCCTGCGCCGGATTGCCTCCGGTCAGGACGAGGCCAAGGGAGTCGGGCAGGAAACGCCCCGAATCTCTGGTCAGGAAGCGGCTGAATAAGGCTTCTTCTTCTGAGGGAATGGGAACGCTGGTCTTGAAAAGGGCCGGCGTTTCTTTTTGGCTGGTGAAAACCGGCGTCTGGCAGGCTGCCGACTCCAGCGGAATCGCTGTCGAGTCTTTCGATGAGGCCGGTATGGGAGGCAGCCACGCGGGGAATGCAGCACTCATTTGCTGGAATTTGGTCCCGCATGCCGCTGTGACGCTTGACTTGAGGGCGTACCCCACGTAGGTTCCGCGCCCTCGGCCGACCCCCACCGACAGGGCAGGGAAGGCCTCGTTTTCGCTAGCCACGTCTTTGGTGCCGCCGATGATAGCCGGGTTACTGGCTTAGGCTTAGGCCAATGACACGGTTATACCCTGCAGGCCGAATTTGATTCGGCCCGTCGCGGGGTTATGGCGTTGACGGTGGCTCGCCCATCCGGGTGAGGTGGATAGACAGAGAGTTCGGAAAGAGGCCCGATGCCGACCATTAACCAGCTGATCGCCAAGGGGCGTGAGCCCAACAAGGCGCGCAACAAGGTCCCGGCGCTGCAGGGGTGCCCGCAGAAGCGTGGCGTTTGCACCCGCGTGTACACAACCACTCCGAAGAAGCCGAACTCGGCTCTTCGTAAGGTGGCCAAGGTGCGCCTGACGAACGGCTATGAGGTGGTGAGCTACATCCCAGGTGAGGGCCACAACCTGCAAGAGCATAGCGTCGTTCTGATCCGTGGCGGACGCGTGAAGGATCTTCCTGGCGTGCGTTATCACATTCTGCGCGGCGTGCTTGACACGCAGGGTATTGCGAAGCGGCGTCAGCGCCGTTCGCTCTACGGCGCGAAGCGTCCGAAGTAAGGAGAGGGCTGATATGAGCCGCCGCCGCCGCGCCGTTAAGCGCGAGATCCTGCCGGACCCCAAGTTCGGCGATGTCGTCATCACACGTTTCATGAACGCGCTGATGTATGACGGTAAGAAATCCGTTGCCGAGGGCATCGTTTATGGTGCACTCGACGTGTTGAAAAAGCGTGGTGGGAATCAGGCCGATCCGGTCCGTATGTTCCATGAAGCGCTGGACAACGTGAAACCGGCCGTGGAAGTCCGGTCTCGCCGCGTGGGCGGTGCGACCTATCAGGTGCCGGTGGAAGTGCGCGCGGACCGTCGGCAGGCGCTGGCGATCCGCTGGATCATCGATGCTTCCCGCAAGCGGGGTGAGCACACGATGGAAGAGCGGCTTTCAAACGAGTTGCTTGACGCCGTTCATAACCGCGGTTCCGCGGTGAAGAAGCGCGAAGATACCCACCGGATGGCAGAGGCCAACAAGGCCTTCAGCCATTACCGTTGGTAATATTCAGTAGAAACACCGGACCGAAAAGCGGGCACGGAGAAGACCATGGCCAAGGCGAAATTTGAGCGGAACAAACCGCACTGCAACATCGGCACGATCGGACATGTTGATCATGGCAAGACGTCGCTGACTGCTGCAATCACGAAGGTGCTTGCCGAAACCGGCGGCGCAACTTTCACCGCGTATGACCAGATCGACAAGGCGCCGGAAGAACGCGCCCGTGGTATCACGATTTCCACGGCACACGTGGAATATGAGACCGGCAACCGTCACTATGCGCACGTGGACTGCCCCGGTCACGCCGACTATGTGAAGAACATGATCACCGGCGCGGCCCAGATGGATGGCGGCATTCTCGTTGTCTCCGCTGCTGACGGCCCGATGCCGCAGACCCGTGAGCACATCCTGCTCGCCCGTCAGGTCGGTGTTCCGGCCCTGGTCGTGTTCCTGAACAAGGTCGATATGGTCGACGATCCGGAACTGCTGGATTTGGTTGAGATGGAAGTGCGCGAGCTGCTCTCTTCCTACCAGTTCCCCGGCGACGATATTCCGATCATCAAGGGCTCCGCTCTGTGCGCCCTCGAAGACAAGAACCCGGAAATCGGCCGTGATGCGATCCTGAAGCTGATGGAAGCGGTGGATGCCTACATCCCGCAGCCGGAGCGTCCGCTGGACCGTCCGTTCCTGATGCCGATCGAAGACGTGTTCTCGATCTCTGGCCGTGGCACCGTGGTGACCGGTCGTATCGAGCGCGGCGAAGTCAAGGTTGGTGACGAAGTCGAAATCGTCGGCCTGAAGGCGACCTCCAAGACGACCGTGACCGGCGTTGAAATGTTCCGCAAGCTGCTCGATCGCGGTGAAGCGGGCGATAACATCGGTGCGCTGCTGCGTGGCACGAAGCGTGAAGACGTCGAGCGTGGTCAGGTTCTGGCCAAGCCGGGCTCCATCACCCCGCACACGAAGTTCGCCGCCGAGGCGTACATCCTCACGAAGGAAGAGGGTGGCCGTCATACGCCGTTCTTCACCAACTACCGTCCGCAGTTCTACTTCCGCACGACCGACGTCACTGGCGTCGTGAGCCTGCCGGAAGGCACGGAAATGGTGATGCCGGGCGATAACGTCTCCATGCAGGTTGAGCTGATTGCGCCGATCGCGATGGATGAAGGTCTGCGTTTTGCTATTCGTGAAGGCGGCCGCACCGTTGGTGCAGGCGTCGTCGCGAAGATTTCGCAGTAATCAACGGCCCCGAATTCGGACTTAGTACAAATGGATAACCAGAACATCCGCATTCGCCTCAAGGCGTACGATCATCGAGTGCTCGATAACAGCACAAAGGAGATCGTGAATACGGCGAAGCGTACGGGTGCGCGGGTTCGGGGCCCTATCCCGCTGCCGACGCATATCGAACGGTTCACTGTGAACCGTTCCCCGCACGTGGACAAAAAAAGCCGCGAGCAGTTCGAAATCCGGACGCATCGCCGGCTCCTCGATATCGTCGAGCCGACACCCCAGACCGTGGACGCGCTGATGAAGCTCGACCTGGCTGCCGGTGTCGACGTCGAGATTAAGCTGTAAGAGCCAGCCATGCGCACAGGATTAATTGCACGTAAGCTGGGTATGACCCGGCTGTTCAAGGAAGACGGGACACATGTTCCCGTCACCGTTCTGCATCTGGACCAGGTCCAGGTCGTGGACACCCGCACCAAGGAGCGGGATGGTTACACGGCGGTGCAGCTAGGGTTCGGTCAGGCAAAGCCGAAGCATGTGTCGAAGGCCAATAAAGGCCATTTCGCCCGTGTGAAGGTGGAACCGAAGAAGAAGCTCGTGGAATTCCGGGTGGCGGAAGACGCCATTCTGGAACCCGGTGCGACTTTGTCGGCCGAGCATTTCCTGGTTGGCCAGAAGGTCGACGTGACCGGTACGTCCAAGGGTAAGGGCTTCGCCGGTGCGATGAAGCGTTGGAATTTCGCCGGTCTGGAAGCCAGCCACGGCGTGTCCATCAGCCATCGTAGCCATGGTTCGACCGGTAACCGCCAGGATCCCGGCAAGACCTTTAAAAACAAGAAAATGGCTGGCCATCTCGGTGACGAGCGGGTGACCACTCAGAATGTGGAAGTCGCGCATGTCGATGCGGCGCGCGGACTGCTCATGATCCGTGGCTCTATTCCCGGCGCCAAGGGTGGTTATGTGCTGGTGCGTGACGCCGTGAAGCGCAAGCGTCCGGAAGGCGTTGCCTACCCGGCAGCGCTGCAGGCAGACGCCGCGGCGAGCGAGGGCTAAGACATGCAGATCGAGATCAAGACCCTCGATAACGGCAGCGCCGGTACGGCCGAGCTGCCGGACGAGATTTTTGCGGCGACCCCGCGTGCCGATATCATGGCGCGCGTGGTTCATTGGCAGCTTGCCTGCCGCCGTGCTGGCACCCACAAGGTGAAGGGCATGGGCGAGGTGAGCGGCACGACCAAGAAGCCGTATCGCCAGAAGGGCACGGGTAACGCCCGTCAGGGCAGCCTGCGCGCTCCGCAGTTCCGCACCGGTGGTGCCGTTCATGGTCCGGTCGTTCGTGACCATGGCTATGATCTGCCGAAGAAGGTGCGTCGTCTCGGCCTGATTTCCGCTCTGTCCCAGAAACAGGCGGAAGGCAAGCTCGTCGTCATCGACGCGGCTGCTGGTATGGAAAAGACCCGTGACCTTGCCGCGAAGTTGCGCGCCCTTGGCTGGCGCTCCGCTTTGATCGTCGATGGTGCCAGCGTTGACGAGGGCTTTGCCCGCGCAAGCCGCTCGCTGCTGGCGGTTGATGTGCTGCCGACCATCGGTGCCAACGTATATGACATTCTGAACCACGACGTGCTGGCGATTACGGTTGCCGGTGTTGAGGCTCTCAAGGCCCGCCTTGGTTTCGGTGCGGTTGAAGAAAGGAGCGCGGCATGAGCTCTCCGCAGAAAACATCGCTGGCTGCGCGTCGTCGCGCCGAGCGTATGTCCCGCGAGGCGATGTATGAAGTCATCCGTAGCCCGCTGATCACGGAAAAGGCGACGCTGCTCAGCGAGCGCAGCCAGGTCGTGTTCCGCGTGGCGATCGATGCGACCAAGCCGGAGATCAAGGCCGCTGTTGAAGGCCTGTTCGGGGTGAAGGTGATTGGCGTCAATACCTTGGTGAACAAGGGCAAGACGAAGCGTTTTCGCGGCCGCCCTGGCCAGCGGAGCGATGTGAAGAAGGCGTATGTCCAGCTGGTCGCCGGTCAGGCTATCGACCTGACCGCCAAGCTGGCCTGAGGCACGGACCATGGCACTGAAGCATTTCAATCCCGTGACTGCGTCTCTGCGCGGCACGGTTCTGGTGGATCGCAGCGAACTGTGGAAGGGCAAGCCGGTCAAGACTCTGACCGAAGGCAAGCACTCCACGGGCGGTCGTAACAACCATGGCCGGATTACCAGCCGGTTTCGTGGCGGCGGACATAAGCAGACCTATCGTTATGTGGACTTCAAGCGCCGTAAGGCCGATGTTCCCGCGACGGTCGAGCGTCTGGAATATGATCCGAACCGCACGGCGTTCATCGCCCTGATCAAGTATCAGGATGGCGAGCTGTCCTACATCCTCGCGCCTCAGCGTTTGAAGGCCGGTGATGTCGTGGTCAGCGGCGCACGGGCTGATATCAAGCCGGGCAATGCAATGCCGCTGGGAGCGATCCCGGTCGGAACGATCATCCATAATATCGAGATGAAGCCGGGCGCGGGTGGCAAGATTGCACGCTCCGCTGGTACCTATGCGCAGTTGGTCGGCAAGGATGCCGGTTATGCGCAGATCAAGCTGATGTCCGGCGAACTGCGCGTTGTCCGCGCGGAATGCTATGCGACAGTTGGCGCGGTGTCGAACCCGGATAACTCGAACATTCATATCGGCAAGGCAGGCCGCAGCCGTTGGCTGGGTCGCCGTCCGCATAACCGCGGCGTCGTGATGAACCCTGTCGACCATCCGCATGGTGGTGGTGAAGGCCGTACCTCAGGTGGCCGTCATCCGGTTACCCCATGGGGCAAGCCGACCAAGGGCTACAAGACGCGTACCAACAAGCGCACGGATAGCCTGATTATCCGCCGTCGGAACAAGGGCAAGTAAGATGGCACGCTCTGTCTGGAAAGGTCCGTTTGTCGACGGATACCTCCTGAACAAGGCCGACGCGGCACGCGCGTCGGGCCGCAACGAGATCATCAAGATCTGGTCGCGTCGCTCGACGATTCTGCCGCAGTTCGTCGGCCTGACTTTCGGTGTTTACAACGGTCACAAATTCCTGCCGGTGCAGGTGACGGAGAACATGGTCGGGCACAAGTTCGGCGAATTCTCCCCCACCCGTACCTTCCCGGGTCATGCGGCCGACAAGAAGGCGAAGCGGGGTTAAGATGAGCAAGCCGAAAACCCCTCGTTCCATCGCTGAGAACGAAGCACAGGCGATTGTCAGCAATTTGCGCGTCAGCCCGCGCAAGCTGAATCTGGTTGCCCAGCTGATCCGGAACCGTAAGGCATCTGACGCGGTCGCGACGCTGACCTTCAGCAAACGCCGCATCGCCCAGGCGGTGAAGAAGGCGCTTGAGAGTGCCATCGCCAATGCCGAGAACAATCATCAGCTCGATGTCGATCGCCTGGTCGTCTCGCGCGCTGAAGTGGGTCGCTCCATCGTGATGCGCCGCTTCCATGCGCGTGGCCGTGGCCGTGCGGCGCGGGTCGAGAAGTGGTTCAGCCACCTCAAGATCGTCGTTGCCGAACGGTCCCAGGAAACCGAGACGAAAGCGGAGGCCGCGTAATATGGGTCACAAAGTAAACCCCATCGGATTGCGGCTGGGCATCAACCGCACCTGGGATAGCCGTTGGTATGCCGGTGGCGATTATTCCCGTCTGCTGCATGACGATCTGAAGCTGCGTGGCCATCTGCGCAAGAAGCTTTCCGGCGCTGGTGTGTCCCGTGTTGTGATCGAGCGTCCGGCAAAGAAGCCTCGCGTGACGATCTACGCTGCCCGTCCGGGTGTGGTGATCGGCAAGAAGGGCCAGGATATCGAGGCTCTGCGCAAGGGTCTGACCGGCATGGCCGGGACCGATGTGGCTCTGAACATCGTCGAAATCCGTAAGCCGGAAATTGACGCGACTCTGGTGGCCGAGAACATCGCCCAGCAGCTGGAACGCCGCGTTGCATTCCGTCGTGCGATGAAGCGTGCGGTGCAGTCTGCCATGCGTCTGGGCGCCCAGGGCATCCGGATCAACTGCAGCGGCCGTCTTGGCGGTGCTGAAATTGCGCGTATCGAGTGGTATCGCGAAGGCCGGGTGCCTCTGCACACGCTTCGCGCCGACATTGATTATGGTGTTGCTACCGCCAAGACGACCTATGGCACATGCGGCGTCAAGGTTTGGATCTTCAAAGGTGAGATCCTGGCCCAGGACCCGATGGCGCAGGATCGTCGCGCGGCCGAGCAGGCCCCGCAGCGGTAAGGAATCACGAATATGCTGTCCCCGAAGCGCACAAAATACCGCAAGGCGCATAAAGGCCGTATCCACGGCAACGCCAAAGGCGGAACAACGCTGAATTTCGGAACATTTGGCTTGAAAGCGCTCGAACCTGAGCGTATTACAGCCCGCCAAATCGAAGCCGCCCGTCGTGCGATTACCCGTGCGATGAAGCGTGCCGGGCGTGTGTGGATCCGCATCTTCCCTGACCTGCCGGTCAGCACGAAGCCTGCGGAAGTTCGCATGGGTTCCGGTAAGGGTAGCCCCGAATACTGGGTGGCCCGGGTTCATCCCGGCCGTGTTATGTTTGAAATCGACGGCGTTGCGCCGGAGCTGGCCCGTGAGGCGCTGGCACTGGGTGCGGCGAAGTTGCCGATCAAGACGAAGTTTATCGTCCGCTCGGTTGACGCGTGAGGGTGTGATGACGAAGCCAGCCGATATCCGTGTGAAAAGCGCGGACGAACTGGGTGCGCTGCTGATCGATCTGCGGAAGGAGCAGTTTAATCTGCGCTTTCAGCAGGCGACGGGTCAGCTTGAAAAGACGGGCCGCGCTGTGCAGGTCCGTCGTGACATCGCACGCGTGAAGACGATTCTGGCGGAGCGTCAGCGCGCTGCCGCTCCCAAGGCCTGAAAGGAGTAGGGCAATGCCCAGGCGGGTCCTGACCGGGCGGGTGACCAGCGACAAGATGGACAAGACCGTTACGGTTCTTGTCGATCGGCGCATTATTCATCCGCTGTACAAGAAGTTTATTCGTAAATCCAAGAAGTATGCCGCGCATGACGAGGCGAATGAGTGCCGTGAAGGCGATATCGTTCGTATCGTTGAGTGCCCGCCGATCAGCAAGCGCAAGACCTGGGAAGTGGTCTGGCGTAATGGGCATGTGCTGAGCACCGCCCATAAGGAAGCCATTGACGCTGCCGCGACCCAGATCGCGCATGCTGAGGCCTCCGGTGAGGCAGCCGCTGCGGCGGCCGAGCATCAGGGAGCCTGATCGATGATTCATCCCGAGACCAACCTGGAAGTCGCCGATAACAGCGGCGCGCGCCGGGTGCAGTGCATCAAGGTGCTGGGCGGTTCCAAGCGGAAGACCGCCTCGGTCGGCGATGTTATCGTCGTCTCCGTCAAGGAAGCCATTCCCCGTGGCAAGGTGAAGAAGGGTGACGTTCATCAGGCGGTGATCGTTCGTACCAGCTTCCCCGTGCGCCGTGCTGATGGCAGCGCGATCCGTTTCGACCGTAACGCGGCCGTGCTGATCAACAAGCAGCAGGAGCCGATCGGCACCCGTATCTTTGGGCCGGTGGTGCGCGAGCTGCGCGGTCGTAAGTTCATGAAGATCATCTCGCTCGCGCCTGAGGTGCTATAATGGCTGCGAAGATTCGCAAGGGCGACCAGGTTGTCGTCATCTCTGGCGAGGATAAGGGCAAGCGCGGCGAAGTGCTGCGCGTCATTCCTCGTGAGAACCGGGCCGTTGTGCGTGGCGTCGCGGTTGCCAAGCGGCATCTGAAGCCGCGCGGCATGGGACAGCCGGGTGGCATTCAGGAACAGGAAGCGCCGGTGGCGATTTCCAATCTGATGTTGGTTGACCCGAAGAGCGACAAGCCCACCCGTGTGGGTTTCCGCATTCTGGATAATGGTAACAAGGTTCGCGTGGCAAAAGTCACCGGCCAGGTCATCGAGAGCTGAGGGAGGGAGCGGTGAGCGAAAACCAGTCCAAGCCGCTGCCGCGGATGCAGCAGCGCTACAATGATGTGGTGCGTGAGGCTCTGCTGAAAGAGTTCGGCTATAACAACGCGATGCGTGTGCCCCGGCTCCAGAAGATCGTTATCAATATGGGCGTTGGTGAAGCTGCTGCGGATCAGAAGAAGCTTGATTCCGCTGTTGCCGATCTGACCCTTATTGCCGGTCAGAAGCCGGTCAAGACGGTGGCGAAGAAGGCGATTGCCGGCTTCAAGATCCGTAAGGGCCTGCCGATTGGTGCGAAGGTCACACTGCGTAAGGCTCGTATGTACGAGTTCCTTGATCGTCTCGTGACGATTGCTCTGCCGCGTGTCCGCGACTTCCGCGGAATTACAGGCAAGGGCTTCGACGGGCGCGGGAACTTCGCCATGGGCCTGAAGGAACAGATCGTGTTTCCGGAAATCGTCTACGACAAGGTAGATGCGGTGCGCGGTATGGACATCGTCTTCGTGACGACCGCCGAGACCGATGCGGAAGCCAAGGCACTGCTGAAGGCGTTCGATCTGCCGTTCGCGGCGTGAGCGGCTGGCGCTCTGCGGAGTGCCAGTCATCTAAAAGTTTGTTGGAAAACCGTCGGGGAAGCCCGACAGGTTCCGGAGGGTGAAACAAGGCATGGCCAAGACGTCTGCGGTCAACCGGAATAAAATGCGGGAGCGTATGGCTTCCCGCGACAAGGCGAAGCGCGCGGCGCTGAAAGCGATCGTCATGGATCGCTCGCTGCCGGTGGAAGATCGGTTCGAGGCAACTCTGCGGCTGGCTCAGCTGCCGCGCAATGGCGCCGCCAATCGCGTGCGTCTGCGCTGCGAGCTGACGGGCCGTCCCCGTGCGAACTATCGCAAGTTCAAGCTGTGCCGCGTGGCGCTGCGTGACCTGGCCAGCTCCGGGCAGATTCCCGGTCTGGTCAAGGCGAGCTGGTAAGGAGCCGGATCATGCAGCTTTCTGATCCGTTGGGCGATCTGCTCACACGTATTCGTAACGCGCAGCGTAGCCGTCACGCCACCTGCGTGTCCCCCGCTTCGAAGCTTCGTGCCAATGTGCTCGAAGCCCTGAAGCGTGAGGGTTATATCCGTGGTTATACCTCGGAAGAACTTCGCCCGGGTATTTCTCAGCTCCGCGTCGAGCTGAAGTACAATGATGGCGAACCAGTGATCAAGGAGATCACGCGCGTGTCCAAGCCGGGCCGCCGCGTGTATTCCAAGATCAAGGAATTGCCGCGCGTCTATGCTGGCCTGGGTGTTTCCATCCTGTCCACGCCGCGTGGTGTGTTGAGCGACAATGAGGCCCGCGCTGCCAATGTTGGCGGCGAAGTCCTCTGCCGCGTGTTCTAAGGGGGAGGGCGAGACATGTCACGCGTTGGCAAATATCCCGTCGAGATCCCGCAGGGCGTGCAGGTGGCAATCGCCAACAACGTTCTGACGGCGAAGGGTAAGCTGGGGGAACTCTCCCTGCCTCTGACCGATCTGGTGGATACCACCATCGAAGGCAATCAGGTGAAAGTCGCCCCCCGGGGTAATGATCGCCGTGCCCGTATGATGTGGGGCACCACCCGTGCGCTGGTTGCGAATATGGTGAAGGGGGTTTCCACGGGCTATGTCCGTTCCCTGGAAATCAACGGCACCGGTTATCGCGCCGCCGTGCAGGGCAATGCACTGGTTCTGAATCTGGGTTACTCGCACGACATCACTTATCCGGTTCCGGCCGGTATCAAGATCACCACACCGCGTCCAACGGCTGTGACGATCGAGGGTGTCGACAAGCGTCTGGTTGGACAGGTCGCTTCTGAGCTGCGTCAGCTGCGTCTGCCTGAGCCGTATAAGGGCAAGGGCGTCCGCTACGACAATGAAGAGATCCGTCGCAAGGAAGGTAAGAAGAAGTAAGATGCCGAGCATCGATCTTCAGGAGCGTCGGAAACAGCGTCTGCGTTTCCAGCTCCGCGCCAAGGCCAATGGCCGGCCGCGCTTGTCCGTGTTCCGTTCTGGGCGGCATATTTATGCTCAGGTGATCGACGATGCTGCCGGCCGTACGCTGGCTGCCGCGTCTTCCCTTGAGAAGCCGCTGCGTGAGCAGCTTCGCACCGGCGCCGACCGTGAGGCCGCGTCCGCTGTTGGCAAGCTGATCGCCGAGCGTGCCCAGGCCGCCGGGGTGTCTGCCGTGGTCTTCGACCGTGGCTCCTATCTGTATCACGGTCGCGTCAAGGCGCTGGCCGAAGCCGCCCGCGAAGGCGGGCTGGCCTTCTAAGGGGACCAACTATGGCACGTGAACCCAGGGAAGGTCGTGGCGGTCGCGAGCGCGAGGCCGACGATATCATTGATAAGCTGGTGACGATCAATCGCGTCGCCAAAGTGGTGAAGGGCGGCCGTCGTTTCGCTTTCGCTGCTCTGGTGGTCGTGGGTGACCAGAAAGGCCGGGTCGGCTATGGGGCGGGCAAGGCACGTGAAGTGCCGGAAGCCATCCGCAAGGCGACCGAGCGCGCGAAGCGCAGCATGATCCGCGTTCCGATGAAGGAAGGCCGCACGCTGCATCACGACGTGTATGGTCATTTTGGCGCGGGTAAGGTGGTGCTTCGCAGCGCTACAGCCGGTACCGGCATCATCGCAGGCGGCCCGATGCGCGCCGTCTTCGAAAGCCTCGGCATCGGTGACGTCGTGGCAAAGAGCCTCGGCAGCCGTAACCCGCATAACATGGTAAAGGCGACGTTTGCCGCCCTGGAACGCTGTTCGAGCCCGCGCTCTGTTGCGTCCCGTCGTGGCAAGAAAGTCTCCGATATCCTCGGTCGCCGTGAACCGGTCGCCGGGCAGGAAGGGGAAGAGGCTCATGCCTAAGCTCCGCGTTACGCAGATCGCCTCCGTGGCCGGGCGCAAGCCGGGCCAGAAGGAGACACTGATCGGTCTCGGCCTGAACAAGATCGGGCGCACCCGTGTTCTGGAGGATACTCCTTCCATCCGTGGTATGACCCGCAAGGTGGCCCACCTTATCCAGGTGGAGGAAACCAATGAAGCTGAATGAACTGCGCGATAACCATGGCGCACGTCCGAAATCTAAGCGTCTTGGCCGTGGTATCGGCTCCGGCAAGGGTAAAACCTCCGGTAAGGGCGTGAAGGGTCAGAAGGCACGTGAAGGCGTTTCGCTGAACGGGTTCGAGGGCGGCCAGCTCCCGATCTATCGTCGTCTGCCGAAGCGTGGCTTCGTCAACATTTTCCGCAAGGAATATGCGCCGCTGAATATCGGCACCCTGAATGATGCGATCGAAGCCGGTCGCGTCGATGCCAGCCAGGAAATCACCGAGGACGCCCTGCGCGCCGCGGGTCTGGTTCGTGGTGGCAAGGTTGCGGGCGTTCGTCTGCTGGCCCGTGGTGAAATCACCCGTGCGGTGAAGATCACTGTGGCCGGTGCCTCTGCTGCGGCGCGTGCTGCGGTTGAGCAGGCAGGCGGCAGCGTCACCACCACCGTGGTGGCAGAAGCAGCAGAAGCCTGATCAGGATCGTTCTTCTCTTTATCTGCCCTTCAAGGGCACGGTAAAAGAGGAGATCGCACTCTGATGGATGACTCGCTTGTCAGCAAACGCTGATCGAACGATATATGTGGCGCCTTCCGCCCTGCGGTTGGCGCCACAGTCCTGAAAAGGGGCCTGTTACAGCGCGCTGGAGCCAGGAACTGATCAGCCAGCGTGCTTATTGATCGCCTGACCACAGGGGGAAAGTCTTATGGCCTCGGCGGCCGAGCAGCTTGCTTCTAATTTCAATCTCAGCACCTTCTCCAAGGCGACCGAGCTTAAAAAGCGGATATGGTTCACCCTTGCGGCGCTGATCGTTTATCGTATCGGTACCTATGTTCCGGTGCCTGGGGTCGATGCCTCTGTCATCGGCGATATGTTCAATCAGCAGGGTGGCGGCATCCTGGGCATGTTTGACATGTTCTCCGGCGGTGCGCTCAGTCGTATGACCGTGTTCGCGCTGAACATCATGCCGTATATCAGCGCCAGCATCATCGTTCAGTTGCTGACAGCCGCTGTGCCGTCGCTGGAAGCCCTCAAGAAAGAGGGTGAGACCGGTCGGCGCAAGATGAACGAATATACCCGTTATCTCACTGTTCTGATCGCATTGCTGCAATCCTATGGCATTGCCGCAGGGCTGGAGGGGATGCAGGGACCACATGGCGCTGCGGTGATTGATCCGGGCTGGTTTTTCCGCCTGTCCTGCGTGGTAACGCTGGTCGGTGGAACAATGTTCCTGATGTGGTTGGGCGAGCAGATTACGGCACGCGGCGTTGGGAATGGTATTTCGCTGATTATCTTTGCGGGTATTGTCGCCAATCTGCCCCATGCGCTCGGCAATCTGCTTCAGATGAGCCGCAATAATGCCCTTTCCCTGCCATCTCTGCTGGCTGTGATGGTGATTGCCGTCGCAGTGATTGCCTTTGTCGTCTTTATGGAGCGTGCCCAGAGACGTGTGGTGGTGCAGTATCCCAAGCGCCAGGTCGGAAATCGCATGTTCGGCGGCGATAGCACGCATATGCCGCTGAAGGTGAACACTGCAAACGTGATACCGCCGATTTTCGCCAGTTCCCTCCTGCTGATTCCGGCCACGATTGCCGGTTTCTCGAAGAATTCGGGCAATGGCTGGCTGAGCTGGCTGTCCGGGCAGCTGGGCCATGGGCAACCCATCTATATGCTGCTCTATGCTGGCCTGATCATCTTCTTCTCCTATTTCTATACGGCGGTGGTGTTCAATCCGCAGGAGACGGCGGATAATCTGAAGAAAAATGGCGGTTTCATTCCTGGTATTCGTCCGGGTAAAGCGACGGCCGATTATTTCGATCGTATTCTGACCAGGCTGACGACGGTTGGTGCGATCTATCTGGTGATTGTTTGTCTGCTGCCGGAGTTTCTGATCAGCAAGTTCGGTGTACCGTTCTATTTCGGCGGCACCAGCCTGATGATCGTGGTCTCGGTTACTATGGATACCGTGACCCAGGTACAGTCTCATTTGCTGGCGCATCAGTATGAAGGTCTGATTCGTCGCGCACGTACAAAAGGAAAAGGCCGATGAGCAAACGTCTGAACCTGATCCTGCTCGGTCCGCCGGGTGCCGGCAAAGGGACGCAGGCAAAGCGTTTGCAGGACAAGCACGGCATTGCGCAGATCAGCACAGGGGACATGCTCCGTGCTGAGGTTGCGGCTGGCAGTGGGATCGGCTTGCGCGCCAAGACGATCATGGAAAGCGGCGCGTTGATGCCGGATGATGTGATCATCGATATGTTGTCCGGGCGGATCGGCCAGCCTGATTGCGCGAACGGCTTCATTCTGGACGGTTTTCCGCGCACGGTGCCGCAGGCGGAAGCGCTTGATGAAATGCTGACCAGTAAGGCGCTTGAGTTGTCAGTTGTCATTGAACTCGCGGTGGATGACGCGACTCTGGTTGATCGCATCGCCGGGCGCTTCACATGCAGCAAATGCGGCACTGGTTACCATGATACGTTCAAGCCGACGGCGGAAGCGGGCGTGTGCGATCAGTGCGGGAGCACAGAGTTCGTTCGTCGGGCGGATGATAACAGAGAGACGGTTGTCGCTCGTCTGGAAGCGTATCACCGCCAGACTGCACCGATTCTCCCGTATTATAAGGCGCAGGGCCGCCTGCGTTCTGTCGATGGCATGGCGGATATGGACACTGTGACCGAAGCCATCGAGTCGATTCTTGATGATGTGGCGCAGCCTGCGCGCGCCTGATCCCTGCATTTTTGATGCTGCAACAGGAGCGTTGGCCCCTTGAGAGGTGGGGCTGGCGCTCTTATTGTATGTCCAGCAATGCTGCGGGTGACCGGATCCGGTCTTTTTTGACTCGACATGCACAATGCGCATGGTTGCCGCTTGACATATGAGTATGCGGCTCACGAGAAGTTGATCTGTTGTCGTTGACTCATTCGGCAGGGTCGCTATAAGTCCCGCCTCTGGCCGTGCTTGAGGGATCGGGCGCGCCTAATCGAATCATTTCATGACGCGACGCGGCCCGCATGGCGGATCACCCGGCGCATCGTTCACTGTTCCTTCCCGACTATCCGTGGAAGGGGCGGCGGCTAATATGGAGAGGCGTAGCGTGGCGCGTATTGCCGGCGTAAACATTCCGACCAACAAGCGCGTGGCGATCAGCCTGCGTTATATCTATGGCATTGGTCCTGCTCAGGCGCAGAAAATCTGCACCGAGCTGTCGATCCCGGACGAGCGCCGGGTGAACCAGTTGAGCGATGACGAGATTCTGCGGATCCGCGAGCTGATTGATCGTGAATATCGCGTGGAGGGTGACCTCCGTCGCGAAGTTGCGATGAACATCAAGCGGCTGATGGATTTGGGCTGCTATCGTGGCCTGCGTCATCGTCGTGGCCTGCCGGTGCGCGGTCAGCGCACGCACACGAATGCCCGTACCCGCAAGGGCAAGGCCGTGGCGATTGCCGGTAAGAAGAAGGTCACCCGTTAAGGCTTCGGCCTTTCCGGTGCGTTCCCGTTCGACAGACAGCTCAGGATCACCTCATTATGGCTCGTAATGCCACCTCTTCGCGTCCCCGTAAAAAGGAACGCAAGAATATCTCTTCCGGCGTGGCGCATGTTGCCGCGACCTTCAACAACACGATGATCACGATCAGCGATGCCCAGGGCAACGCGATCGCCTGGTCCTCGGCCGGTGCGCAGGGCTTCAAGGGAAGCCGCAAGTCCACCCCGTATGCGGCGCAGGTCGCGGCGGAAGACGCAGGCCGCAAGGCGCGCGAGCATGGCATGGAGACGCTGGAGATCGAGGTGAGCGGTCCTGGCTCCGGACGTGAAAGCGCCCTCCGTGCGCTGCAGGCGGTTGGCTTCGCGATCACCGCGATCCGCGATACCACGCCGATCCCGCATAACGGTTGCCGTCCTCGGAAGCGTCGCCGCGTCTGAGACGCGAGTGGCAATTGTCCCGGACAAAATACGATCCGGGGTGGATCCAGCCGGCATTGGCGTGAGGGACGATGTCCCCGTCAGTGTCGGCCTAACCTTTTGACAAGAGGCGAAGCGTGGTCATCCAGAGGAACTGGCAGTCTCTGATCAAGCCGGAAAAGCTCGATGTGGAGCCCGGCAACGAGCCGTCGCGTATCGCGACCATCGTGGCGGAGCCGCTGGAGCGCGGCTTCGGCATGACGCTCGGCAACGCCATCCGTCGTATTCTGCTGTCATCCCTGCAGGGTGCGGCAGTGACGGCTGTGCAGATTGACGGCGTGCTGCATGAATTCTCGTCTGTCGCCGGTGTGCGTGAAGACGTTACGGATATCGTCCTGAATATCAAGCAGCTGGCCCTTCGCATGCATGGCGAAGGCCCGAAGCGCATGATGCTGACAGCAACCGGCCCGGGCGAAGTCACGGCTGGTCAGATTCAGGCCGGTCATGACATTGAGATCATGAACCCCGATCTCGTCCTTTGCACGCTGGATGACGGCGTGAAGCTGGGCATGGAGTTCACGGTCAATCTCGGTAAGGGCTATGTCCCGGCCAGCCAGAACCGGCAGGAAGACAGCCCGATCGGTCTGATCCCGATCGACGCCATCTACTCTCCCGTTCGCCGCGTGTCCTACAAGGTGGAGCCGACCCGCGTTGGTCAGGTCACCGATTATGACAAGCTGCTGCTGACGGTCGAAACCAATGGTGCGGTGACTCCGGAAGACTCGGTGGCTCTGGCCGCCCGTATTCTTCAGGATCAGCTTCAGCTCTTCATCAACTTCGAAGAGCCGCAGCAGGTCCGTCACGACGAACCGCAGGACGACCTGCCGTTCAACCGCAATCTGCTGCGTAAGGTGGATGAGCTGGAACTGTCGGTTCGCAGCGCCAACTGTCTCAAGAACGACAATATCGTCTATATCGGCGATCTGGTGCAGAAATCCGAGCAGGAAATGCTGCGCACCCCGAATTTCGGGCGCAAGTCGCTGAACGAGATCAAGGAAGTCCTCGCCAATATGGGACTTTCCCTCGGCATGAGTGTGTCCGGCTGGCCGCCGGAAAATATTGAAGACCTGGCCAAGCGGTTGGAAGAGCCCTTCTGATAATCGCCTTTTGACAAGACCGCGTCCGGTTCCGGTTTTCTGCCCTGCAAAAACAGGGGTCAAAAAACAGGTGCGCCGAGGCGCCCAACAGAGATATAGGGCGTTCCCCGTAGCCGCGATAAGCGGTAGCGGGGAGCGTTCTCAGGAGATCGAAGACTATGCGCCATGGTATTGCCGGCCGGAAGCTCGGCGTTACGTCCAGCCACAGGCAGGCCATGTTCCGCAACATGGCCGTTGCCCTTATCAAGCACGAGCAGATCACGACGACGCTGCCGAAGGCGAAGGAACTTCGTCCGGTCGCCGAGAAGCTGATCACCCTTGGCAAGCGCGGCGGTCTGCATGCACGCCGTCAGGCTTATGCCCAGCTGCGTGACGAAGTGATCGTTACCAAGCTCTTCAGTGCGATCGCTGAGCGCTACAAGGCCCGTCAGGGTGGTTACACCCGTGTTCTGAAGGCAGGCGTTCGCTATGGCGATGCTGCTTCCATGGCGGTGATTGAGCTGGTTGATCGCGATGTTTCCGCCAAGGGACAGGATAGCGGTCCCCGTCCGGAACGTGACGAAACCGAGGAATAAGCCTTTCGTTTTTTCGGAAACGATGCGCTGACCTGGATAGACGGCAGGCCCCTGGAGCAATCCGGGGGTTTTTCGTTTGTTGATCCCTGTCATGAAAGCTTCAGCCGGGCAGCCGATGATAAACATGATTGTCAATGCGGTATGTCCGGTCGTGGCGTTGATCGGCGCCGGCTATCTGAGTGGCAGGCGCCAGTTGCTGGGGGTGGGTGCGCTCGATGCCCTCAACCTGTATGTGGTCTGGCTGGCATTGCCCGCGATGCTGTTTCTGGTAATGGCGCATCTGACCGGCAAGGACCTCTCGCATCTGCCGTTTGTGCTGAGCTTTCTCGGCGCGCAGATGCTGCCTTTCCTGGCAATTTATCTTTGGGCCAGACGGGCCGGACGGGGGATCGGACAGGCTACAGTGGATTCCCTGACCGGCAGCTACGCCAATACCTCCTATATGGGGATTCCGGTGCTGATGGCGGTGCTGGGGCCGCGCTCCATGATGCCTATGGCGATTGCCACGGTGATGACGGTCTGTATCCAGTTCGCCGGTTCCATCCTGCTGATGGAAAAGGAGCGGGCGTTGAAGGGTGGGGCGCTCCTTTCCCGGCGGCGTCTGATATGGACGGTGTTGTGCAATCCGCTGGTTGCCTCGCCATTGGCCGGGGGCGCTTTTGCACTGGCCGGCAATATGGGCGGCTTTCATTTGCCGCAGATGGCCGAGACAACCCTGACCATGCTTGGCAATTCCTCCAGCCCCTGCGCGCTGGTGGTGATCGGCCTGTTTCTGGCGTCTCGTCAGGGGGATGCTGCTTGGGCACGCTCAGGGGACGGGCTGTTGCTGGCAGTGTTGACCTTTATCAAGCTGATCGTACAGCCGCTGATTGCTTTCGTGCTGGCGTTCTGGGTGTTCCGGACCGATCCGCTCTGGGCGAGAGCCTGTGTGCTGCTGGCGGCAACGCCGAATGGAACCGGTGCGTTTATGCTGGCGCGGCTGTATGATCGGGAGGCCGGGATGATTTCACGCGCCATTCTGATTTCGACCATCCTGTCGGCCATCACTCTGCCGCTGTTCATCCTGCTGTTGTCCTGAGAACCGGGAAGGGCGAGAGTCTGGTCATGGTATCACGCGCCAACACCTCTTCATCCTCCGATTTGTTCGGAGGCGGGACAGCACAGTTTCTGCCGGACGCTGATGATCCGGCGCGTCCTCTGGCCGACAGGTTGCGTCCGGCTTCTCTCGATGATGTCGTGGGGCAGGATCATCTGCTGGGGGCAGAGGGGCCGTTGCGGCGGATGACCGAGAGCAGGATCCTGTCCTCGATTATTTTGTGGGGGCCGCCGGGCACTGGAAAGACGACTATTGCTCGTCTGTTGGCCCGCTCCACCGATCTGCATTTCGAGGCGATTTCCGCGATTCAGAGTGGTGTTGCCGATCTGCGCAAGGTGTTTGAAGCGGCTCGTCAGCGTCGTGCCATCGGAAAGGGCACGCTGCTGTTCTGTGATGAAATTCATCGCTTTAATCGTGGTCAGCAGGACGCTTTCCTGCCAGTGGTGGAGGATGGCACTGTCACATTGGTCGGTGCGACCACCGAGAATCCTTCTTTCGAGCTGAACAGCGCATTGCTGTCACGCTGCCGGGTGATGGTGCTGCGTCGGCTGGACGAAGCCGCGCTGGAGAGGCTGCTGGCGCGGGCCGAGGAAAGGATGGAACGCCCTCTCCCGGTTTCTGCGGAAGCGCGGGAGGCGCTGGTTGCCATGGCCAGTGGTGATGGGCGGTATATGCTCAATCTGGTCGAGCAGGTTTATACCTTTGCCGGTGGCAATCAGGTTCTGGACATGCAGGCACTGGGGCAGGCGCTGCAACGCCGCCCGCCGGTCCATGACAAGGCCGGAGACGGTCATTACGATCTGCTGAGCTGTTTCCATAAGTCCCTGCGCGGCTCCGATCCGCAGGCGGCGCTGTATTATGCGGCGCGGATGATGGTGGCGGGCGAGGCGGCTGAAACCGTGTTCCGGCGGCTGGCCTGTGCGGCCTCGGAGGATGTCGGCATGGCTGATCCGCAGGCCATGGTGCAGGTGGTCAGCGCCTGGCAGGCTTTCGAGCGGATCGGCTGGCCGGAAGGGCGTTTATTTCTGGCGCAGGCCATTAATTATGTGGCGACGGCTCCGAAATCGAACGCGTCCTATGCCTCCTTCAACGAGGCTCTGGCACTGGCGGAAAAGACGGCGCATATGCCGCCGCCCCTGCATATCCTCAATGCGCCGACGCGGATGATGAAGGAACTGGGTTACCATGCCGGGTATCAGTATGATCACGATGCACCGGATGCGTTTTCAGGACAGGAGTTCTTCCCAGAGCCTCTTTCCGGGGCGCGCCGCCCGGAACTTTATCGCCCGCATCAGCGTGGATTTGAACGTGATATTCGCAAGCGGCTGGAATACTGGGCCGGTCTGCGGATGCAGCGCGGCGGCTGATAGCAGGTTCATGAACAGAGCAGGTTGCGGGAATAGGTGCTCCGGGGGCACAACCGCTTATGCGTGCTGCGCCGTGTTTCCGCGGCGGTCAGCCCGATCAGGAATACGACGATCATGAGTGTGACGACACGGCAGGTAACGGATGATGAAGCGGATATCCGCCTTGATCGCTGGTTTCGCCGCCATTACCCGAGCCTGACGCAGGTTGCGATCCAGAAAATGTGCCGCACCGGCCAGATCAGGGTCGAAGGGGCACGGGTCGAAGCGGCCACGAGACTTCAGCCGGGCCAGTCGGTGCGGATTCCGCCGCTGAAAGTGCCCTCCGCCGCCGAGCAGGAGAGGGAAGGGCCGCGCGCACTTGATCCGATCCAGCAGAAGGAACTGGAGTCCTGGATTTTATACAAGGACGACCATCTGATAGTCCTGAACAAGCCCTCTGGCCTGCCCAGTCAGGGTGGCCCCGGCATTACCCGCCATCTGGATGGTTTGCTCGACGGGTTGCGCTTCGGGCGGGAGGATCGGCCACGTCTGGTGCATCGGCTGGATCGTGACACATCCGGTGTGATCGTCATTGCCCGTTCCCCCGGTGTGGCGGCCAAGCTTGCGGCGCTGTTCCGTACGCGAGAGACGGAGAAGGTCTATTGGGCTGTGGTGGCGGGGCGGCCGGTGCCGGTAGAGGGGCGTATCGACCGGCCTTTGCTGCGTCAGAACGACCGCAACGAACCGGTTGTGCTGGCCGATCGCAAGGACCGCGACAAGGTAACCGCCATCACCGATTACCGCACGCTTGACCATGCCGCACGGAAACTGGCCTGGCTGGAGTTGCGTCCTTTGACGGGAAGGATGCATCAACTGCGTGTGCATTGCGCGGCGATGGATGCGCCTATTCTGGGCGATGAGCGGTATGGCAGCTGGCGGAACACCGATGAGCGCGGGGTTCGCAACACTGCGCTGGTCGAGGGGCTGTCCCGCCGGCTGCACCTGCATGCGCGGCGGTTGAGCCTGCCGCATCCGGCGGGTGGCGTGCTTTCGGTGGAGGCCGATCTCTCGCCGCATATGGCGGAGACATTCGAAACGCTGGGCTTTACCGCACCGAAAGCCAGGGAGGGCCGGTTACGGTGAGCGGGCCGGGCGTGACCATGGCGCCGCCCGGAGAATCGAAGCCTCCGCTCCGGCGTCGGGTGCTGAGACGGCTGTTTTATGCCGGGATTGCAATCTCCGGTCTGTGTGTCGTGTCCGTTGTGGCGGCGGGGGCGGTCTGGCTGATGCTTGATCAGTCCGTGATCCGTCATCGGATAGAGGCCAGCCTTTACACAGCATCCGGACATCCTGCCCATATCGAAGGATCGCTTGGCCTGACTTTTAATCCATGGCCTGTCCTGTCTGTCAGGGAGGTGTCGCTGGGCCAGCCGGAGGAACCGTCAGGCGAGGAAGCGTCAGGCGTTGCCCTCCGGCATGAATGGCCCGATCCATGGTTTCTGAAGGCGCAGGACATCACAGCCGGGATTGCTTTATGGCCTTTGCTGCATGGCCATATCACGGTCTCCACCCTGTCCCTGGCGCGGCTTGATATCCGCCTGGCCCGCAATAAGGCGGGAGAAGAGAACTGGATTATCAGGCGGATCAAGGCCCCCTCCGCTTCCGCAGCACCGGCATCCCCGTCAGCCGTTGGAGAAACGGTTGCGACTGGCCCGAAACCGGCTGTGCTGCCTGTTCGCGTGTTCAGAGTCGGTGAAGCCAGCGTGGTCTATCATGACCTGCGCAATGACAGAATCTGGCGCGCTGAGAAGCTCAGGCTCCATGCCGCTGAACAACAGGGTACGATAGCACTCATGCTGTTCGGTCTGGTGCAGGGTGTACCCCTGCGCGCCTGGGCAGAAGGCGGATCAGTGGGTGCCCTGCTTGACCCGGATGAGCAACATAGCTGGCCGGTACAGATCAATGCACAGCTTCTCCCGACACTTCATGGCAGGCTGGATAGGAATAATCCTTATCTGTCCGTGAGCGGGGTGGTTGATCATCCGCGTCACGGTCGAGGTTTTCATCTGATGGTCGTGTCGCGGGTTCTGGATGGGGCCCGTCTGCTGCCGTTGATGCACGCCATTCCCGCGTTTGCCCGCCCGGTCGGAAAAAACCTGCCACCTTCGGAAATCTGGTCAGCGATTGCCGCTATGCATGATGCCAGCCTGACATTCCGGCTTGATGATGACGTTACGGTGCAACAGGGCGCGTCACCGGTTTTCTCCGTCGTCAGACTGCATGTGGGGGATGTGCTGCTGGGGCATTGGGCCCGGCTGAAGAAACTGGATGCCGACTGGCCGGGGGCCGAGGCCGCACTGCGTTTCTCGGCGCAGGGGCTGTACCGGAATGCCGCGTTGTCCGTATCGGGGCAGGTGGGGCAGGTTCAGGCACTCTCCTCATCTTTGCTGGCCGGGCATGGGATAGAGGGTGAGTCTGTTCCGGTGAGGCTGTCGCTGAGTGCCACTTCCCCTGAGCAGCCTGCGATATCCGCTGATCTGGATGTTCTGGGCGATGTGGTTGCGCATCCCGGCTGGCAGGGGACGTCTCTCTCCGTGACCGCTCGTATGGCGGATGTTTCCCTGCTGGCAAGGCTGACCCGTACGGCGCTGCCGGAAATTGGCCCGGTTGGTCTCCGGGGACATGTGACGGCGGAGGCCGGAGGGTGGCGGCTGGATGATGCAAGCCTGACCAGTGCTGCCGGAGATGTATCGGGCGCGCTCACATGGTCTGCTCCCGCAGCCAGGGAAGAAGGCAAAGCCGGTGTTTCCGGCCCGGTGCTGGGGGCGAAACTGCATTCAGCACGTCTGGATGTAGACAGGCTGCGCCAGCCTTTTCCGGCCATCCCATCCATTCAGCCGGAGGGAGAACCGGTCCGCGTTGATCTGCCTGCCATATTGCCTTCTGCGCCTGTCTCTGCCCCTTCTGTGCCCTCTCCGGTTGCTTCACCGCGATCATCTGAGCCGCCTTCACCGTTTTTCCCTGTCTGGCTGAAGCATGGGGGAGGGCAGATCGACTGGGATGTGGAAACGCTTCATGCAGGTGGCATGGACTGGAGCAAAGCCACGATCGGCATAAGTCTTGGTGCCGAGGGAATCCGCGTTCAGCCGCTGCATATGGAGGCGCCGGGGCAGCGGGGCCCGGTCTCGGCCATGCTGGACTGGAGACGGGATGGCACGCTCTCCGCGGCAGTCGATGCGGGTGCGCTCCCGCTTGAGGCAATCGTCGCCCTGATGAAGCAGCCCGGTATGGCACGCGGAGATATCGGGATCGATGCCGCTGTGCAGGCGCATATGCAGCAGACAAGCTGGCCTCATGATCTCAGTGGCCATGCAAGTCTCTGGTCGGTAGGCAGCGTGGTCAGCGGGACTGCGCTTGATCCGATGCTGTCGAAGTTGGTCAGGCAGGCTGGTCTGCCATTGCATCCCCGTCTGGGTGCTGATGCGGGTATTGCCTGCTTTGCCGCCCGTGCCGAGGCCCGTGATGGAATCGCCGTGCTGAGGGCATTCGCACTGGAAACCGATCCGCTGCGTCTGTCCGCTGCGGGGTATGTGGATATTCGTGACCAGACGTTGAAACTGTTTCTGCATCCCTTGCTGCGCACGGGGGGAAGCGGGTTGCTGCTGCCGCTGATACTGGAGGGGCCGTTTGATCGGCCCTCCGCAAAAATGCGTGGGGCGGATGTGGCGGCGATGAGGGCGGCAATTCAGACATCCCTGACGGCGCTGGGTGTTTCTGCGCTGGCTGGGGCTGCTGATGCGGGTTCGGAGATCATGAACCGTGCTGATCAGGGTGATTGCGCGCCGGCACTGACTGCGGCACGGGGGCAGCATGCCGGTCCCCCGGCGCCAATCCCTTCGCAGGGTGGAAAAGGAAAACTATCGGTGCAGGATCTGCTGAAAGGGCTGCTGCGGTGAAGCGTTTCTGGAAAGAAGCAGCGGTGGTGGAGGAAGCAGCGGGACTGACGGTGACCCTTGATGGTCGTCCGATGAGGTTGCCGGGCGGTGTCTCGCTTCGTTTCGCCAATCGGGCACTGGCCGAGGCGATTGCCGTGGAGTGGGGGCAGGCAGGTGCACCGGGGGAGCCGTTCAGCTTCGACATGGTGCCGATGACCCGTCTGGCGGGAACCGCGCAGGAGCGTGTGGCGGTTGATCCGGCGGCGTCGGTGGAGGCGCTGGTCTCTTATGGCGGCAGTGACCTGCTTTGTTACCGTGCCGATGGGCCGGAGGAACTGACAACCCGGCAGGAACGGCTTTGGCAGCCTCTGCTCGACTGGGCAGAGCAGCGATATGGTGCGCGCCTGCATGTGACGACGGGGATTATTCATGTGTCCCAGCCAGAGGCATCGCTGATGGCGTTGCGAGCCGCTCTGGCGGCTTTGGACCCGGCCGCTCTGGCGGCGCTCGGGATTGTGGTCCCGGCCCTGGGCAGTCTCGTCATTGGCCTCGCCCTGGCAGAGGGGCGGCTTGATCCGGCGGAGGCACTCGAAATCGCATTGCTGGATGACATATATCAGGAAGAGAAATGGGGTACGGATGCCGAGGCCGCCAAACGCCGTGCCCATCTTGCCGCTGATGTTGAAACCGCGATCCGCTTCCTGCGCCTGAGCGCAGGTGTGGCGGAACAGGAGGGAGAAACGGCGCAGTGAGCGCAAAGCATGTGCTGATCTCCGGTGTGGTGCAGGGTGTTGGCTATCGTGCGTGGCTGCGATCTCGCGCGGAGGCACTTGGTCTGTCGGGATGGGTCCGCAATCGCCTTGATGGCCGGGTGGAGGCCCTGATTGCCGGGGATATTGCAGCGGTCGAGGAACTGATCCGCGCTTGCCGCACCGGCCCGCCTGCCGCACGGGTGGATATGATCGAGGAACATCTCGATACTGACCCCACCACACCGGGTTTTGAACAGTATCCGACTGTCTGATGACACAGTCTCTTTTATTCCGGAGGCGCGATGTCGCCCGCTGAGCATCCCAGAGAGCATTTTGGTCCGTTTTTTCGAGACGGGCTCGTCGGGCGTCGTCTGATACTGGGGGGCATTCTGGCCTCTCTGGCCGGTACGATCACCACACCGGCCCGGGCGGAGGAAAGCGATGATGCCTTGCTGGCCCGGATTGCAGCCTATCTGAACGGTATTCATACGCTGCGGGCGCGTTTCCGTCAGACGGCGCCGGACGGGCAGGTGACGCAGGGAACGGTCTGGCTGGAGCGGCCGGGTCATATCCGGTTCCAGTATGATCCGCCGACACCGCTTCTGCTGGTGGCCACCAATGGGGAGGTGATTTTTCAGGATTTTCAGGTGCATCAGGTCAGCCGTATTCCGCTGGACCGCACTCCGCTGAGCATTCTGCTGTCAGACCATATTGATTTTAACGGCGCTGTTGCTGTGCGGGAAATTTCGCGCACGCCCGGTGTGATCCAGCTTTCCGTGGTACGGCGGACCGATCCGGGGGCCGGGCTGCTGGCCATCGTCTTTTCTGCCGATCCGCTTAAGCTGATTCAGTGGACCGTGGTTGATCCCCAGCACAAGATTACCAGGGTGGAGCTGTCCAATATCCAGACGGGGATTCCCGTCGATCCGACCCTGTTCAGTCCGACCCTCATCAAGCCGCCCGGCTAAGCCTGAATGGGGCTGCCGCCGAATACAGACGACCAGCTTGTCCTGAGCGCGGCATCGAGACTGCCCATATCCGCCTGAATTCCGAGATCGGCGAGGCTGGTGACGCCATGCTCGCTGATCCCGCAGGGGACGATGCCGGTGAAATGCTCCAGATCCGGCGCGACATTGATGGCGATGCCGTGCCACGAGATCCAGCGGGTGATGCGCACACCGATCGCGGCAATCTTGTCCTCCCGCTGCTTCTCCCCCTGGCCGCGTTGCACCCAGATACCAACCCTGCCAGCGCGTCTTTCCCCGATGATGCCAAATCTGGCCAGCGTGGAGATGATCCAATCCTCCAGCGCGGCGATGTAGGCCCGCAGATCACGTGCCGGTACGATGCCGTGCGGGTGGTTAAGGTCCAGCATCACATAGGCGATCCGCTGCCCGGGGCCGTGATAGGTCCACTGCCCCCCGCGCCCTGCCTCGAAAGTGGGGAAGCGGGCGGGATCACGCAGATCCTCGATTTTGGCCGAGGTTCCGGCAGTGTAGAGCGGCGGATGCTCAACCAGCCAGACCAGACTGCGTGCCTCCCCCCGATGGATGGCCTCGGCGCGGGTGCGCATGGCGGTCAGGGCTTCCTGATAAGGGGTAAGACCCGGTGTCACACGCCACTCCACAGGGTCTGCTTCCGGGGAAACAGCGGAAAGATTTTCTCCGGATGACGAAAAGAGTCGGGGATCAGACATTGAAGTGCTCACGGGCATCAGTTATACCCCCGCCGCTGCATGGCGAAACAGTTTCTTCGTCAGCAGGCGATGCGGTCGTGGCGGAATGGTAGACGCGCAAGCTTGAGGTGCTTGTGGGGGAAACCCCGTGGAAGTTCGAGTCTTCTCGACCGCACCATTCAAAACCGGGCAGTGGCCCGGTTTTTGTTTGTTGAGCTTTTGCTTTCAGGAAGTGGCCGGGCATCTTTTGGTGGTGCTGAGCGGGTTTGCTATATCCGTCAGCCACATGATCCGTGCCGGAGTCTCCATGCGTTCCCGTTTCTTTTTGCGCGTGCTTCTGGCCGTGATTCTTCTGGCCGCCATGGATTCATTTTTTCCGGTCTGCGCAGGGGATGGGGTGAATGCCCATGTGCCGCTTTTTGCGCTGAAGCCTGACCATCTGCCCATGATCGCCAGCGTCTCCGTTGGGGGAGGACCGCCTTCACCGGTCTCACTTGATACAGGCTCGGCCGGTCTTTACGTGCCTGAGCGGGATATTGGCCCCGGCACCGTCGCGACGGGGGAGGTCATTCATCAGGGCTATGCGGACGGCACAAGGCTGGAGGGTTATGTTGCCCTCGCCACAGTCCGTTTTACGGATGCGGATCGCCCTCTCTCTACTCCGGCCCCGATCAGGATCGGGGTGATTACCCGTGTCTATTGTGCGCAGGACAGACCGAACTGTCCGGGATCCATCAACAAGCCGGGGGTGATGGGTATCAGCCTGGCCACACGACGTCATGTGGTCAGTCCGTTGGCACAGATGGGGCCTTATGCCACCGGGTATATTATCGATTCCAGACTCGGGCATGAGCCGGTCCTGACCGTAGGGCTGACGGAGCATAATATGCGTGGCTTCACCTTTGCGCCTCTTCGTTCGTTTCAGAGAGGGCCTGATCACCTTCCCTCCTGGGACGGAGAATCTGTCTCCGCATGTTTTGCGATTGATGGTATCAAGGTGGGATGTCAGGAAACGGTGTTTGATTCCGGCAGTACGGTGACTCTTTTCAACCCCGGTTCAAGCGATATTCCCTTGACCCGGCATCACCGTCTGCCACCGGATCATATCTTTGTTCTCGATGTGCCGGATGTGCTGCATTTCGCAGTGCGTACGGATCGTACCACGGTCATCGTCCCCAAAGATGTTGAACACGCCAATAGCGGAACGCTGTTGTATCGCTATTTCGCCGTTGCGTTCGATTCCCTGCGTGGCCGGGTAGGATTCTTCGGACGTCAGGAGAACCGCTGATTGCTTGTCGCGGAAGGATGTTGCGTCCAAGGGGGCTGATGAGGGATCATTTTTATGCAACCGTCCTCCATCAGACACGCTTCATAAGGTTATGCCTTATCCTTGCCCTCTTGTTGGGGCATGCTGAAGCTGTCACGCACGCAGTCTGAAAATGCGTCTATGAAGAAGGGACATGCCATGAATAAACCGTTGCGCAAGGCGGTTTTACCGGTGGCCGGACTAGGCACCCGGTTTTTGCCCGCCACAAAGGCAACGGCGAAAGAAATGCTGCCCGTCGTCGATAAACCGCTGATTCAATACGCGGTTGACGAGGCGAGGGCCGCCGGGATCGAGCAATTCTGCATGGTCACTGGCCGCGGCAAGACCGCCATCGTCGAGCATTTCGATGTCGCATATGAGCTTGAGGCTACATTGCGGGAGCGTAACAAGGACGATGCGCTGAAATTGCTGGAAGATACCCAGCTTCTGCCCGGCTCCATCGTCACGGTGCGTCAGCAGGAGCCGCTGGGCCTGGGCCATGCGATCTGGTGCGCCCGTGCCTTCATCGGGGATGATCCGTTTGCGATCCTGCTGCCCGATGATCTGGTCCTGTCCGATACGCCCTGCCTGAAGCAGTTGGCCGACGCCTATCAGGAAACCGGCGGTAACGTTGTTGCCGTGGCGGAAGTGCCAAGAGAGCAGACCAATCGCTACGGTATTCTCAAGACGGGCAGGGATGACGGCCGGATGGTCGAGGTGACCGGTCTGGTCGAGAAGCCGAAGCCGGAGGAAGCACCATCCAACCTCTCCATCATCGGTCGTTATGTGCTCCGTCCGGAGGTGATCGCCGAATTGGCGCGGATGGAGCGCGGGGCTGGTAATGAGGTTCAGTTGACCGATGCCATGGCGCGTCTGATTGGCCGGATGCCGTTCCATGGCCTGCGTTATGAGGGACGCCGTTTCGATTGCGGCGACAAGGCAGGCTTTCTGGAGGCGCAGATTGCCTTCGCATTGAAGCGCCCCGACCTCGCTCCGGCGGTCAGGGCATTCCTGAAAGACTACGTGTAATTTGGATTTTATCCGGCTGGTCTCCTGGTAGGTCAGCCGGTTTTTTCTGCGGTGCTTTCTGATCATGCCTCTGGACGATCATGCGTGCATGGCGAAGAATCACCGGACGACACAGCAAGCCAGCAGATACGATGTCCTGTCACACAGTGTGGTGCATCGTATCAGGGAGAATGAGCGGACCATGGCCTTTACGCACCAATTCGATCCGACCTCTTTGCGTGAATACGATATTCGCGGCATCGTGGGCCGCACGTTGCACCCCGCTGACGCTTTCGCCATCGGGCGGGTATTCGGAACCATCGTCGCGCGTGCGGGCGGCAGTACGGTGGCGGTCGGCTATGATGGTCGTCTCTCCTCGCCGGAGCTGGAGCCAGCTCTGGTGGAAGGGCTGAAGAAAAGCGGCATCGATGTCATCCGCATTGGCCGTGGCCCGACCCCGATGCTGTATTTCGCGGCGACGACGCTGGAAACCGATGGTGCCATCATGGTGACCGGCAGCCACAATCCGCCGGACTATAACGGCTTCAAGATGATGCTGGGCCGCAAGCCATTTTTCGGCAAGCAGATTGCCGAACTGGGTGCCATGGCGGCGCGTGGCGACGTGGTCGATGAAGCCAGCGGCACCGATCGGGCGGAGGATGTGTCCGCCGCCTATGTGGCCCGCCTGATTTCCGATTGGGATGGCGGTGATCACCTGCTGAATGTGGTGTGGGATAACGGCAATGGCGCAGCGGGCGAGGTGCTGCAAAAGCTCGTACCCAGCCTGCCGGGGCATCATGAAATCCTGAATGGCGAGATTGATGGCACCTTCCCGGCCCATCACCCCGATCCCACCGTGCCGAAGAACCTTCAGCAGCTGATCAGCGCGGTTCGCAGTAAAGGGGCCGATCTTGGTATCGCTTTCGATGGTGATGCGGACCGTATCGGCGTGGTGGATGATACCGGAGAGATCCTGTTCGGCGATCAGCTTCTGGTGGTGTTGGCCAGGGATGTGCTGAAGCAGCATCCGGGTGGCACCATCATCGCCGATGTAAAGGCGAGTCAGGTTCTGTTCGATGAAGTGGCCAAGGCTGGTGGCACGCCGCTGATGTGGAAAACAGGCCATTCACTGATCAAGGCGAAAATGGCGGAAACCGGTGCTCCGCTGGCAGGCGAGATGTCCGGCCATATTTTCTTTGCCGATCGCTGGTATGGGTTTGACGACGCGCTGTATGCCGCTGTGCGCCTGCTGGGCATTATCGCGCGGATGGATGGCAAGCTCTCTGCCGTGCGCAGCGCATTGCCGCAGGTGATCAACACGCCGGAGTTGCGCTTCAACTGCGACGATACCCGCAAATTCGGCGTGATCGAGGAAGTCGCTGCCCGTCTGCGTCAGGATGGCGCCAATGTCGCGGAAACCGATGGTGTGCGGGTGCTGACGGAGGATGGCTGGTGGTTGCTGCGTGCGTCCAACACGCAGGCGGTGCTGGTGGCGCGTGCAGAGGCAACCAGCGAGGCAGGGCTGGAACGGCTGAAGGCCGCCCTGGTCTCCCAGCTTGAGCAGAGCGGACTCGCGGCACCGGATTTTTCCGGTGAGAATGCCGGTCACTGAGTTGAACAGGTCACTGAGTTGAACACAGGCCGGGCTGCATGATGGGCAGAGCGTTTTCCTCCTATCTGGAGCCCGGCCAGTATGTCCGTCATCCGCAACAGCCGGATTGGGGGCTGGGGCAGGTCCAGTCTGCCATCGGGGAGCGGGTGACGGTCCATTTCGAACATGCGGGCAAGGTGCTGATCAATGCCCGCATTATCTCGCTTCTGGTGGTGGATGACCCTTCAGCCGCGTCATGACAGAGCATCTTTGTGACAGGCTTCTCTTGACGCTCGTATGGGGACGGTCGATCTAGAGGGGGTGATGAACACTGCATCGCCCATCGAGCGCCGGACCATACTGCCATGATCGATCCGTTCGGGCGCACTATTACCTATCTGCGGGTTTCCGTCACTGACCGCTGTGACCTGCGCTGTACCTATTGCATGGCAGAGGATATGACCTTCCTCCCGAAGCGCGATGTGCTGACGCTGGAGGAGCTGGACCGGCTGTGCCGTGTGTTCATTGACCTTGGGGTACGGAAACTGAGGCTGACTGGCGGGGAGCCGCTGGTGCGTCGGGATGTCATGCAGTTGATTTCCCGCCTTGGCCGGCATCTGGAGCATCGTGGCGGGCAAGGGCTGGAGGAGCTGACCCTGACCACCAACGGGACGCAGCTGGCCCGTCATGCGGAGGCTCTGGCGGCGGCGGGGATGAGGCGGATCAATGTCAGCCTTGATACGCTCGACCCGGAAATCTTTCGCTCGATTACAAGGCGAGGGCACCTGGAAACGGTGCTGGACGGCATTTTCGCCGCTCGGGCTGCGGGGCTTGCGGTGAAGATCAACGCGGTCGCGCTCAAGGGGCTGAACGACCATGAATTTGACCGCATGCTGGGATGGTGCGGTGAGCACGGTTTCGATCTCTGCCTGATCGAGACCATGCCGATGGGCGAAATCGACGAGGATCGTACCGATCGCTATCTGCCGCTTTCTCTGGTACGGGCCCGGCTGCGGGAACATTGGACGCTTCAGGAAACCGATTATCGCACAGGCGGCCCGGCCCGGTATTTCACGGTGCAGGAAACCGGGCGCAGAATCGGCTTTATCACGCCGATGACACATAATTTCTGCGAAAGCTGCAACCGGGTGCGGCTGACCTGTACCGGCACGCTCTATATGTGTCTCGGTCAGGATGATGCGGCTGATCTGCGTCGTCCATTGCGGGAGGGAGCGGATGATGCCGCCCTGCGTCAGGCCGTGCAGGAGGCGATCACTCGCAAACCGAAAGGCCATGACTTCATCATCGACCGCCGTACGCATACGCCCTCTGTTGGTCGGCATATGAGTGTGACGGGCGGCTGAGGCGGCTGGTCAGCCCGGTTCTCTCGGGGGTGGGCCAAGAATGTCGGCCAGACTGACCTGACCACTGCCGCGTCGTGCCGGTTTTGGCTGACTGTCGGCGGGGCCCCAGCCGGTCAGCATGGCCAGACGCAGCCTTGCCTGCATATGGGGCTGCCCTTCCTGCGTCAGATGCGACAAAGCGAGCGGAAACAGTGAAAGCGGCGGTATGCTGCGATCACGCAGCCGCACGGCGTTGGTCTCCCCGGCGGCGCGCAGATCGTGCAGCAGCGCCATCGGGGTCGTATAGAGCAGTGTCACCTCATCCTGATCAGCAACGGGCAGTGCAAATCCCGCGCGTTGCAGCAGGGCAGCGCCATCCTGCAGGGTGGCGAAAGGGGCGACGCGCGGCGATGCGCCGCCAGTCAGGCTGTCTTCCGCACGACTCAGCGCCTCCCGCAGCGTATCGAGCGTGCCGAGCACCGGCATGCTGGCCAGAAACAGCCCATCCGGTTTCAAAGCCTGCCTGATTTGCACCAGCGCGCCGGGAAGATCATTGATCCAGTGCAGCGACATGCTGGCGACTATCAGATCGAATGAGGCCGGCGCGAAAGGCAGCCACTCTTCATCTGCCGCGAGGCAGGGCGTGCCGGAGAGAGAGGCCATGGAGGGTGACAGGTCGCAACTGACGGTATGAATCCCGCGTGCCCGCAACAGAGGGGCGATGCGGCCCCGCCCGCCTATGTCCAGCGCATGGCTGAACGTGCGGGTAACATCGTCCAGCCGGTCCAGCAGACGACCGGCCAGCTCATCCAGCACATCGGCGACGGAAGTGATGCCATGCCGCGCGGCCCGATCCCGGTGCAGCCGGACGGCATGGCGGTCGAATATAAGGACGTCATCGGACATGACGCCCAGCATAAGCCGAGTTGGCTGTTCAGGAAACGCTGCCTCAGAACGTTGAGACGGTTCCCTGAATCAGGCCTCCAACAGCCCCGACAGTGGTGCGGGCAATGGCGGAGACCAGATTGAAAACACTTCTGATCAGACCGGGCTGATCCGGTGTGCGGGTAATCTGTTCCTGAGTCTGGGTCAGCAGATTGCCCCAGCTATCAATATAGCGGTTGAAATCCTCCGGATTGGCAGAGGAGCCATCGAGGCCAACCACATGCAGCCCGGTATTATCGGGAATGACCATCAGCAGAAACGGTCCATTGCCCTGCAAATGGCCCTCCGTCAGCTTCAGGGCGCTGATGATGCGGGCTGCACGGGCGTAATCATAGGTTCCGGTCAGGAAATCGCAGTCGGTGGCACGGTCGGCGGGAACCTCCGGCATCTGCACCAGCCAGCGCGTCAGAATCAGGTTGGGGGCCACGACAGAGGCGGCATTGGCTGCCTGGGCCGTCGGCAGGCGGCTGGTAAAAGCCTGGCAGAAGCTGCGGTTACGGTTGAGATCACCCGGTTTCAAAATCACTACCGCGGTCGGCATCGGCACAAGAAAGGTCGAAGGTCCGGCGAGTTTTGTTGCAAAAACCGTATTGGCGGATGTCAGTGGCTCGGTGTTGGAGGGGGATGAGCCGTTGACCCGTTTGCTCCCGGCACAGAACAGGCGGCCAGAGAAGCGAGCAGCAGGAGAGAAGGAATATACCGGACATATCGCATTGGTTTTGCGCTCATAAGCACAGGATAAAAATGATAACGATTTCGTTATAATATATTTGTTTTCAGGAAAAAATCCTTTGAAATAGTTTTCAAAATCAATACGATAGTGCTGTCTTTTCGAATCTTTGAAGCGTTCGGTCTTGGGCGGTACCACGACTGTGGTCTGCGCCTATCCCTCATTGCCCGGAGAAATGGACGACGACTGGCCGCGTACTCCCATCCACGCGGCAAGCCATTCGTCGGCGCCAGACGATAACCTCTTTTATCGCCTAAAACGACGAATCGGAACGATTATTCCTGGAACGATCGTTCCGACGCGGGCTCCTGTGCGAGCATGGAGCTGAAAGAGGTCATGGCGATCAATCTGCGTCGGATGCGTCATGACAGAGACATGACGCAGGAAGAGCTGGCAGACCGCGCCGGCCTGAGTGCCCGGTATATCGGTGCGATCGAGCGCGCGGACGTGTCGGCGAGCATCACGGTGCTGGGGCAGATCGCTGAGGCGCTGGGTGTCGAGCCGGGTACATTGCTGACGGTATCACCCTGCCTTGGCTGACTTTTCCATTCCTGCCGCGAGAGCGGGCAGGTTCCTGACTGTTATGCCAACCATGATGCGTTCGGCCGGGTTGCGTCTGCTGAACTGGCTGATTCCACCGACATGCCCGGTCTGTCATGCCGAAACTCCCATGACAGGGCCTGATGGCCTGTCCAGCCTGCTCTGCGCTTCCTGCTTCGCCACGCTGAATTTCATCGTGCCACCCGTCTGCCAGTGTTGTGGGCGTCCCATGGATGCGGCGGAGGGCATTGCACCGGATGGTGTGTGTGAGGTTTGCCGGACCAAACCTCCGTCATTTCGTCATGCGCGTGCGGCGCTGCTGTATGATGAGGGATCACGCCGGATCATTCTGCCGTTCAAGCATGGTGATCGCATGGCGCATGCCTCCTTGCTGGCGCGCTGGATGGCGGATGCCGGGGCCGATCTGCTGCGGCAGGCGGACTGGTTGCTGCCGGTTCCATTGCATCCCTCGCGTTTACGGCAAAGGCGCTACAACCAGTCGGCCCTGTTGTGCCGGGCGCTGTCGCGTCTGACCGGCGTGCCGGCCATGCTGGACGGGTTGCAGCGTATCCGCCGCACCCCGAGCCTCGGCACACTGAGCGCCACGCAAAGGCGACGGATGATGCGGGGAGCCATTCAGATACGCCCTGCCAGAAGGCAGAAGCTGCATGCGGCCCGAATCATCGTCGTGGATGATGTGATGACCAGCGGTGCGACCGTTTCCGCCTGTGTCAGGGCGCTCTATGCGGCAGGAGCTGCCTCTGTTGATGTTCTGACTGCGGCGCTGGTGGAGTTGCCGGATGAAATACCCTTGTCAGGACAGGCCAAAACCCCGATGTGATGGGGCCTGATTCTGTTTCCCCTGATACAGTCCCCCCGATACAGTCAAGGAAGACAATACCGTTGATCGAAATCTATACGCAGCCTTACTGCCCATATTGCGCGCGTGCGCTTGCCTTGCTGGAGAAGAAGCAAGTGCCGTTCAAGGAAATTCAGGCGCTTCCCGGCTCTCCCGCCCGGGCGGAGGCAAAGCAGCGCTCTGGCGGTCTTACCAGCGTGCCGCAGATCTTCATCGGGGGCCGCCATATCGGTGGCTGTGACGACATGATGGCGCTGGAGGCGGCGGGGGAACTGGACCCGTTATTGCAGGCTGCCTAAGCTGCATAAACGATAAACACGTTTTTTAACCTCCCTGATCCAGCCTGATGGCCGCCTCTGGAAATGGGAAAGAGTATAAGATGGGTGGCCGGATAACGACGCGGAATGATCCATTATTGTGTTCAGTGCCAGCATGGGCACAGCTTCGACGGGTGGTTCGCCAGCAGCAGCGCATTTGACCGTCAGGTTGAGGCTGGTCTGATCGAATGTCCGGTATGCGGTGATACGCAGGTGGAGCGTGGCCTGATGACGCCCTCCCTGGGTCGTAAAGGCAATACGCTATCCGAACATGTGCCTGAAGCCCTGCCTGCTGCTTCGGCCTCCGATGGTCCGGTGCAGGCTGTATCCGTGCCCGCGCCTGCAATGGCTCCTGCCGCAGGGGTTCCTGCCCAGTTGCGGGCGGCCTTGCAGGCTCTGCGGGCACAGGTGGAAAAGCACTGCGACCCGGTGGGAGAGAAATTCGCCGAGGAAGCCCTGCGTATTCATCGGGGCGAGGCGGAGGCCCGTGGCATTTACGGTCAGGCCACTGCCGAAGAAGCAGAGATGCTTCAGGATGAAGGTGTTTCCTTTGCCGCCATTCCCTGGGTTCCCCGCTCAGACAGCTGAGTTAACGATCTCTTTGCGCGGCGATGATGTAATTGACGGACAGATTCCGGCTGATCATCCAGCGCCCTCGCAGCGGCTGGAAGCTCAGCCCGGCACTGTCGAAGGGACGCAGACCCGCCTGACGCAGCAGGCTGGTCAGCGCGTGCGGGGCAATGAAACGCTGCCAGTCATGCGTGCCGACCGGCAGCCAGCGCAGCAGATATTCTGCCCCGAGCTTCGCCACCGCCCATGACCGTGCGGTGCGGTTCAGGGTGGAGATAAAAACCCGCCCGCCCGGCTCCAGCAGATCATGCAGCAGGGACAGGAAGGCAGCAGGATCGGGCACATGCTCGATCACTTCCAGTGCGGTGATGGCACGGAAGCGCTGCCCCTCTGCCAGTAATTCTTCAGCGGTTCCGGCGCGGTAGGACAGATCCAGCCCGGCAGAAAGAGCGGCATGTTCCTGTGCCGCCACAATAGCCTCCGCTGCGGCATCCAGCCCTAAAACCCTGTAGCCCTGATGGGCCAGCGCCTCGGCAGCGAGGCCCGCGCCACATCCCACATCCAGAATGGTGGCATCCTGCATGGCGGACTGATCAGGCAGGTGCCCGGTCACCCAGCCGATCCGTGCAGGATTCATCATATGCAGCGGTCGCATCGGGCCATACGGATCCCACCAGCGGGAAGCCAGCGCATCGAAGCGGGAGACCTCTTCCTCCGAAACATTCGCTGCCGGAGCATGAGCGGCATGTCTGTCATGCGAATCGACCTCGGCCATCACTCTCTCCTTCGTGCGGGACAGGTTGCCCCCGCTGCGTGTCATCGTTATGTGTCTGCCCGCGCGCCGGGAGGCAACCCGCCTGTGACGGGATCGCCCTTCGCCGCAGCGGGAAAGGGGCATTCCCACCCGTTGGTCGCTTGTTCCGGGAAGTAACATGGCCCGCATTGTCATGAAATTCGGCGGCACATCCGTCGGTGATCTCGACCGCATCCGCAATGTCGCGCGTCTGGTCAAACGCGAGGTGGATGCCGGGAATGAGGTTTCGGTCGTCGTCTCCGCCATGTCTGGCGTGACCAATCAGCTTGTCGGCTACTGCCAGTCCCTGTCGCCGCTGCATGATGCGCGGGAATACGACACGGTCGTGGCCACAGGGGAGCAGGTCACCACCGGGCTGCTGTCGATCGCGTTGCAGGAGGCAGGCGTGGATGCCCGCTCCTGGCTTGGCTGGCAGTTGCCGATCCGCACCGATAATGCCCATGGAAAAGCCCGTATCGAAAGTATCGAGGGCGGCGAGCTGATCAACCGTATGCAGTCCGGTCAGGTGCCCGTTGTGGCGGGTTTTCAGGGGATTGGCCCAGATCATCGCATCACCACGCTTGGCCGGGGCGGCTCTGACACTTCGGCGGTGGCGGTGGCGGCGGCGGTGCGGGCGGATCGTTGTGATATTTATACCGACGTGGATGGGGTCTATACCACCGATCCGCGTATCGTTTCCCGCGCCAGAAAGCTGGATCGTATTTCGTATGAGGAAATGCTGGAGCTGGCCTCTGTCGGCTCCAAGGTGCTGCAAACCCGCAGTGTCGAGCTGGCGATGAAGGAACGCGTGCGCGTCAGGGTTCTGTCCAGCTTCGCAGACCCTGAAGGCGAGAATGTCGGCACATTGGTAGTGGATGAGGACGAGATCGTGGAAAAGGAAATCGTGTCCGGCATTGCGTATTCGCGGGACGAGGCAAAGATCACTGTCCGGCGGGTGCCGGACCGGCCCGGCGTGGCGGCGCATGTGCTGGGACCGCTGACGGAAGCCAATGTGAATGTGGACATGATCGTCCAGAACGTGGCGGAAGACGGCACAACCGACATGACCTTCACCGTCGGCACCGCCGATCTGCCGCGTGCCCAGGCCGCTTTGTCGGCGGCTCAGACGGAGATCGGCTTCGCGGAGATGGCTGCTGACCCGCAGGTTTGCAAGATCAGCGTGGTGGGTGTCGGCATGCGCAGCCATGTCGGCGTGGCAACCACCATGTTCCGCACGCTGGCGGAAAAGGGGATCAACATCCAGGTGATCTCCACCAGCGAGATCAAGGTGAGTGTGCTGATCGCCGAGGAATATGCGGAACTCGCGGTGCGGGCCCTGCATACCGCGTATGGTCTGGATGCGGTCTGATCGCATGACGGATATCACTCAGGCCAGTAACGCTGCTGCTCTCGACCCTCGCAGCCTGGCGGCCGCCAGTGTCAGGCTGGAAGAGTTATGGTCCCGCGGCACGGAGTTTCTCGGTTCCCGGTACGCGATTCTCGGCGGTGCAATGAGCTGGGTGAGCGAACGGCATCTGGTCTCCGCCATTTCCAATGCGGGTGGTTTCGGCGTGATCGCATGCGGCTCCATGATGCCGGATCAGCTGGCAGCGGAAATTGCCGCCACGCAGGCGCTGACCACCCAGCCTTTTGGCGTCAACCTCATCACCATGCATCCGGCGCTGGATGATCTGATCCGCGTGTGTCTGGAGGCGAAGGTGGGCCATATCGTGCTGGCGGGTGGATTGCCGCCGGGCGGCGCCGTGCGGGCGGTCAAGGATGGTGGCGCGAAACTGATCTGTTTTGCACCTGCCCTGGTGCTGGCGAAACGTCTGGTCCGCTCCGGTGCTGATGCGCTGGTGATCGAGGGGGCAGAGGCCGGGGGGCATATCGGTCCGGTTTCACTGACTGTTCTGGCGCAGGAAATTCTGCCTCATCTGCGGGATGTTCCTGTGTTTGTCGCGGGTGGTCTGGGCCGGGGTGAAGCGATCCTGTCCTATCTGGAAATGGGGGCGGCCGGAGCGCAGCTCGGCACTCGCTTTGCCGCCACACGTGAAAGCATTGCACACGATAATTTCAAGCGGGCCTTTTATCGCGCCAATGCCCGTGATGCCCTGCCAAGCGTACAATTGGATGAGCGCTTCCCGGTGATTCCGGTGCGGGGGTTGATCAATGAAGGCACCCGCCAGTTCATGCGTCATCAGTTGGAAACCCGCGACCGCTTCCTGTCGGGTGAATTGACGCGGGATCAGGCCCAGCTTGAAATCGAGCATTTCTGGGCCGGGGCGCTGCGCCGCGCCGTGATTGATGGCGATGTGGAGCACGGCTCGGTCATGGCCGGGCAGTCTGTCGGTATGGTGACGGGTGAACAGGCCATTCCGGAGGTAATCGCGGAACTGGTGGAGCAGGCTGTTTCCGCCATAGCGCTCCGCAGCCTGTAAGGCAGGGCAGGCTTCTCAACAAATACGGGCTATTCGGCAGCTTCTTCATTCTGTGGGAGACTGCCCCATATGGCTTTCGTTGACCAATCGGTCATGCAAGATTGTCTTTCGTGATTCGCGACAGGACGCGGCGATGGACAGGACAGGGCGGCAGAGGATGCGCTGGGCGGGGCAGAGGAGCGACAGCTTCCTGTTCCTCCGGCACGTCCCGCGCTTTTATGCGCCTTTGTGTCCGGGCCTGATATTGCCATGGTGATGCGTCCTCCTGCCGCACCGCGCCGCCTGCTGGCCCGGTTGCGGGCACTGATGGCCGGCGACGAGGCGCCGTTGGCAGAGCTGGTGCGGCTTGTCGCGTCCGAGCTGGTCAGCGAAGTCTGCTCGATTTACGCCCTGCGTCCCGGCGAAATCCTCGAACTGGTGGCGACTGAGGGATTGTATCCCGATGCGGTCGGGCGCACCCGGCTGCGGCTGGGCGAAGGAATTGTCGGCATCGTGGCGGCGTCCGGTCAGTTGCTCAATCTGCCTGATGCGCAGAATCATCCGGCCTTTGCCTATCGGCCTGAAACGGGGGAGGAGCTTTATGCCTCCCTGCTGGCGGTTCCGGTGCGCCGGGGCGGCCGGGTTCTGGGTGTGCTGGCCGTGCAGAACAGGGCGGTCCGGCGTTACACCGAGGATGAGGTGGAGGTACTGGAAACCGTCGCCATGGTGCTGGCGGAATTGTTTGCCGCCACCACACAGGATAGTGCCGACACGATTTTCACCACGACGGTCCAGCGTCGCTTCGTCGGCACGCGGCTGATGGGTGGAATTGCGGTCGGGCCGGTGATCCTGCATGGCGCCGGGCCTCCACCGCGTAATCTTCTGGCGTCTGATCCGCAGGCTGAGATGGAACGGCTGATGGCAGCCGCTCGTCGCATGCAAAGCGGCCTTGATGAGCTGATCGAGCAATCCCTGTCCTCGGTCAGTGAGGCGGAAAGTGCCGAAGATGGCGTAACACTGGATGAAGATTCTCTTTCCGAGGGTGCAAAAGCAGCCTCGCGGGAGGTGCTGGAGGCTTACCGGCTGCTGGCTGCGGATAGCGGCTGGCTGCGCCGGGTGCGGGATGCAGTCGGCAGCGGCCTGACCGCAAAGGCGGCGGTACATCGGGTCAGCGGCGAAATCCGGGAGAAAATGCGCAAGATCGCCGACCCGTATATGCGGGAGCGTCTGGCCGATATGGAGGATCTGGCCCTGCGTCTGCTGGCGGTGCTGGATGGGGCGGAGCATGGCCCGGTACCACCCGGTGCCATTCTGGTGGCACGGCGTCTGGGACCGGCGGAACTGCTCAATTGGCACGGCAGGGGTATTGCGGGGGTCGCGATCGAGGAAGGCACGACAGGTGGCCATGCCGCGATCATCGCCCGTGCGCTTGGCCTGCCTGCGCTTGGTGATCTGCCCAATCTGATGGATGCAGTGGACGAGGGCGATACCGCCATTGTCGATGCCGAGCAGGGGCTGCTGATCTTCCGGCCCGAAGAGGAAATGCGGATCGCCTATTTGCGGGCAAGGGAGGCATCACAGGCGAAACTGGCGCATTGGGCTGAGCTGCGGGAGCGTCCTTCCCGCAGCAAGGATGGCACGCCGTTCACCCTGATGTTGAATATGGGACTGACGCTGGAGCTGGATCAGCTTGACCTGACCGGCGCTGCTGGCATCGGCCTGTTTCGGACCGAAATTGCGATGCTGGCTCATGGCCGTATGCTGGATGCGCGGGAACAGGCGGAGATTTACGATCGTGTGCTGACACAGGCGGGGGATCGTCCTGTCATGTTCCGCACGCTGGATCTTGGCGGCGACAAGATGCTGGCCGAGTCTGGTGCGTCGGTTGAGGAAAACCCGGCCATGGGCTGGCGCTCCCTGCGTGTCGGGCTGGATCGGCCTGCGGTGATGCGGCGTCAGTTGCGTGCTTTGATTCAGGCGGCTCGCGGGCGGCCTTTATCGGTCATGTTCCCGATGGTGGCGACACTGGCTGAATTCCGTGCCGCGCGAGCCCTGCTGCAAGCCGAAATAGAGCGTGCCGATATTCCGCCTGTGACGCTGGAGGTTGGCTCCATGCTGGAAGTGCCATCCCTGCTGTGGCAGCTTCCTGATCTGCTGGCCGAGGTGGATTTTCTGTCCGTTGGCACCAACGATCTGCTTCAGTTTCTGTTTGCGGCGGATCGCGGCACCCCTCTGCTGGCAGGACGATATGATTTTCTGTCTCCTGCTATGCTTGATCTGCTGGAAGAGGTCAGTATTGCTGCCCATAATACAGGCTGCCGCCTCTCTGTCTGTGGTGAGGCGTCATCACGACCTCTTGAGGTGCTGGTCATGGCAGCGCTGGGTATATCTACATTTTCCATGGCTGCTTCTGCTTTCCCTGCGGTGAAGGAAGCCGTGTCGCTGTGTGATCTGCCGGCCTTGCGGCGCGTTCTGATGTCTATTCGCGGGGGAGAGAAGGGGGCGGCCTCCTATCGTGAACCTCTGGTTTCATGGTGTCGGGAACAGGGGCTGGATATCTGATTGTTGGTGATATCTGCTCGCGATAATGGGAAAAACCGCGCATGCCCGATATTATTACAGCCTGTTGGCAAGTGTCGTGGACTGGGATTAGATGCAGCGCCTGTGGAAGATGGTCTCTCAACCATGAGTATCCATGACGGGATATGCATGAGAGGCGTCGTTTTACGTGCTGGCTCTACTCTTCCTGTTTTCTCATGCTGGGCCTGATCCGGATGCCAAGTTTTTCAAAGCTGTGCGAGCGATCATATCGGGTACCAGGGGGGTTGACTGTTTCCATGCCTGAGGTCGGAGGCTCTGCGACATGGGTATGAGAGGATTGTCTGGTGACGCCATGACCGGGAATGCCCAGGGTGTGGGCGGCGAACTGCGCGCTGTGCGTGAACATCTGGGTTGGGCGCTGGAGGACGTGGCGGCTTCACTGCGTATACGGGCAGCCTATCTGCTGGCTATTGAGGAAGGCCGGGTGGGGGATCTGCCCGGCACCAGCTATGCGATGGGTTTCGTGCGCACCTATGCCGCCAGTCTCGGGCTTGATCCGGATGAGACGGTGCAACGCTTCAAGACCGAAGCAGGTGCGAGCCATCATCAGCAGGAGCTTCATTTTCCTGCCCCAGTGCCGGAACGCGGCGTTCCCGCGGGGGCGGTTGTGCTGCTCGGGGCAGTGATCGCTGTTGCAGGTTACATCGGCTGGTACAAACTATCGGCAAATCATCCTGTGCCGGATGCGGTGCAGGAGGTTCCCGAGCATCTTGCGCCGCTGGCCCGCAAAGAGGAAGCAAAAACGCCGGTCGCCAGCCCCCCATCGGCGCCTGCAACTTCGCAGGCGCAGCCTTCTGCACCGCCCTCTGCGTCTCCTGCACCGGTGCCTGGCGCAGAGACGCATCAGGCCCAGATCCCATCGAATGGACCGGGGGGCACGCAGGCTGAAACTGCTGGTGCATCAGCGCCATCCCACCCTGCTGATCATCAGGGGGCCGAGCACCAGACATCGGAGCGGGCAGCGGACGCTCCCATGACGTCTCCGTCTGCTGTGCCACCTGCCTCATTGCAGCCCTCTTTTGCTGCGGGCCAAACTGTTCCACCCCTTGGGCCATCCCATGGGCCGGACGCGGGAAAACCTGTCGCGCCGGCTGAGGATAAAACGCTGCGTGGAATCGTGTTGAAAGCCAGTGCCGATGCATGGATGCAGGTAAAGTCCCAGAATGGCACGATCCTGTTGAACAAGGTTCTGCATGCCGGCGAAAGCTGGGCCGTGCCGGAGGCTCAGGCCGGGCAGGGACCATTTCTGCTGACCACCGGCAATGCCGGGGGCACGCAGATTGTGCTGGATGGGCATGATCTGCCTCCTCTGGGTAACAATGGTGCCGTCCGTCGCAACGTGCCGCTGGAAGCCGAGGCGCTTCAGAAAGCGGCACAGTCAGCCATACCGGGCCAGTCCCGCTCTTCTGTCAGATCCTCTGCCTCTCCTGAACCTGCTTCCGGTCGATCATCCAGTGTGTCTTCTCCGGCACCACAAGGTCAGGATCAGGATAATTCGGCCGATTAGGGGCAGCCATGACGTGGCTTTTGTGGCACAATCCACGGAAGTGACCCATTTTAAGGGTGTGCGTCCACTGGGGCGCCATCGTGTCGTATTGGCGTGAATTGGAGCAGGCTCAATGAGCTATCGTCCCTATCAGCAGATTGAGCGGCGTAAATCCCGGCAGATCCATGTCGGCAAGGTTGCTGTGGGTGGCGATGCGCCCATCAGCGTGCAGACCATGACCAATACGCTGACGACCGATGCGGAAGCGACGATTGCCCAGATTCGCCGTGCCGAACTCGCGGGCGTCGATATCGTCCGGGTCTCCTGTCCTGATCAGGAAAGCACCATTGCGCTGAAGGAAATCGTGCGCGAGGTGAACGTTCCCATTGTGGCGGATATCCATTTCCATTATCGCCGCGCCATTGAGGCTGCCGAAGCCGGTGCAGCCTGCCTGCGTATCAATCCCGGTAATATCGGCAGCGCCGAGCGTGTTCGTGAAGTGGTGAAAGCCGCCCGCGATCATGGCTGCGCCATCCGTATCGGCGTGAATGCCGGTTCGCTGGAGCGGCATCTGCTGGAGAAATACGGTGAACCCAATCCGGATGCGCTGGTGGAAAGCGCGCTGGAACACGCCAAAATTCTTCAGGACCATGATTTCCACGAATTCAAGATCAGTGTGAAAGCCTCTGACGTGTTTCTGGCGGTGGCGGCTTATCAGCAACTGGCCGAAGTCTGTGATCATCCTTTGCATATCGGCATTACCGAGGCGGGTGGCCGCCGTACTGGCACGGTGAAATCCGCCATTGGTCTCGGCAATCTGCTCTGGGCGGGCGTCGGCGATACGATGCGTGTCTCTCTCTCCGCCGAACCGGAGGAAGAGGTGCATGTCGGCTGGGAAATTCTCAAGGGCCTTGGCCTGCGCCATCGTGGCGTGAAGATCATCTCCTGCCCGTCCTGCGCCCGTCAGGGCTTCAACGTGATCGAGACTGTGGCCGCGCTGGAGGAGCGTCTGGCGCATATCCAGACTCCGCTGACGCTCTCGATCATCGGCTGTGTGGTCAATGGCCCCGGTGAGGCGCTGATGACCGATATCGGCCTGACCGGCGGTGGAGGCGGTCGCCATATGATCTACAATGCGGGTAAGACCGATCACACCATTGCTGCCGACGGCATGGTCGATCACATTGTCACGCTGGTGGAAGAAAAAGCCGCCCGCATTGTTGAAGAAGAGGCTGCTGCCAAGGCCGCGGCCGAGCAGGCCGCTACGGAAGCCGCGCTTCAGCACGAAACCGTTTAGTCCGGCTCCGTTCTGTTTCTGGCGCGGGGCGCAGGCTCCGCGCCTTTTTCGTGTCTATCCATCACCCGAGTGTATCGAGACCGCATATGGCCGCCTTGCAACCCCCCAGAGGCACTCATGATCTGATCGGAGAAGATCAGCGTCGTTATCGCCATGTCGTGGAGACCGCCCGCCGGATCGTGGGGCTGTATGGCTTCGACGAATGGGCCACGCCGGTTTTCGAAGATACGAAAGTCTTCAGTCGCACTCTTGGTGAAACCTCCGACGTGGTGACGAAGGAGATGTACACCTTCACTGATCGCGGCGGAGAAGGGCTGACCCTGAGGCCGGAGGGAACGGCGGCCATCTGCCGTGCTCTGGTCACCAATGGACTGACTCAATCCCTGCCACAGAAAGTGTTCTATGCCGGGCCAATGTTCCGCTACGAACGGCCCCAGAAAGGGCGCTATCGCCAGTTCCATCAGATCGGGCTGGAACTGATCGGTGCTGCGGAACCGCTGGCGGATGCGGAGGCGATTGCCTGCGGCCGGCAGATCCTGAACGCACTGGGCATTGGTGGCAGCGTGGTGCTGGAACTGAACACGCTGGGCGACAAGGCCAGCCGCGATGCTTATCGTGAGGCGCTTGTGGCCTATTTCGCGGCGCACCGGGAGGCTTTGTCGGAAGAGAGCCGCACCCGGCTGGAGCGTAATCCGCTGAGGATCCTGGACAGCAAGGATCAGGGGGATCGCGCGCTGATCGCTGATGCGCCGGTGATTTATGATCATCTGACAGAAGAGGCCGCTACGTTTTATGCCGGGCTGAAGCGTCATCTGACGCAGCTTGGCGTTCCGTTCCGGGAAAATCCGCGGATCGTGCGGGGGCTGGATTACTACAACCATACCGCTTTTGAATTCGTCACGGACGCGCTGGGATCACAGGGCACTGTGCTGGCCGGTGGCCGCTATGATGGTCTGGTGGCGGAGATGGGTGGTCCTGCCACCCCTGCGGTGGGCTGGGCTGCCGGGATCGAGCGCCTGTCCATGTTGCTGGCCGAGCCGCCTGCCGCCCCTGCTCCGGTTGCGGTGGTGCCGGTGGGTGAGGAAGAAGAAGCGGCGCTGGATGTGGTACAGAGCTTGCGGGCAGCGGGGTTGCGGGCGGAAATGGCCTATCGCGGCAATCTGAAGCGTCGCATGGAACGCGCCAACAAGGCTGGTTCCTGGGCCGCGGTTATCCTCGGCACGGAGGAGCGGGCGCGGGGCGTGGCGCAGGTCAAGGATCTGCGCAGCGGTGAACAGCAGGAAGTGGCGCTAGATGGTCTCGCCGCATGGCTGCTGGCGCGTGGGGTGGCATGAGTTTTACGGCAAATCTCGACCGGATCGTCGCGCGGGCCGAGGAGTTGCGGGCCTCCCTGTCCGAAGGGCTGAGTGGTGACAGCTTCGCGGCGGCCTCGCGGGAACTGGCGGAGCTGGAGCCGGTCGTGGCCCGGATCGAGGAGTTGTGGGTTGCGGAGCGTGGTCTGGCCGAGGCGGAGGCCATGCTGGCCGATCCCGATATGCGGGAGCTGGCCGAGAGCGAAGCCGAAATTCTGCGTGAAAAATTGCCGTCCCTGATACGGGAAATCCGGATCGCCCTGCTGCCTAAGGACGAAGCCGATGAGCGTTCGGCCATTCTGGAAATTCGTCCTGCGGCGGGGGGGGATGAGGCAAGCCTGTTCGCGGCACAGCTTTTTTCCATGTATCAGCGTTATGCGGAAATCAGAGGCTGGCGCTTCGAGATTCTCGACTATGATGATACCGGCCTCGGTGGGTTGAAGGGTGGTATGGCGGAAATCACCGGCCGGTCAGTTTTTGCACGGCTGAAATATGAAAGCGGCGTGCATCGTGTTCAGCGTGTTCCGGCCACGGAATCGCAGGGGCGTATCCACACCTCCACTGTGACCGTCGCAGTGCTGCCGGAGGCGGAGGATGTGGATGTGCAGGTGGATGAAGGCGATCTGCGTATCGATGTGTATCGGGCATCGGGCGCAGGCGGCCAGCACGTCAATAAAACCGAGAGTGCCGTGCGGATCACCCATCTTCCCTCCGGTATCGTCGTGGCGATGCAGGAGGAAAAGAGCCAGCACAAAAACCGCGCCAAGGCGATGAAGATTCTGAAAGCACGCCTGTATGAGCAGCAGCGTGCCGCCCTGCATGCCAGCCGTGCTGCTGATCGCCGTGCCCAGGTGGGAACGGGGGATCGCAGCGAGCGCATCCGCACCTATAATTTTCCGCAGGGGCGTGTGTCGGATCATCGCATCAATCTGACGCTGTACAAGATTGATCGTGTCATGCTCGGCGAGCTTGATGATTTCGTCGATGCGCTGACAGCAGAGGATCAGGCCGCCCGTCTTTCTGCGCAGGAGCTATGATGACACAGACGCATGCTGCACAGGCTGCACATATTGAACGGCAATTCGGCATCCGTGCCGAGGCCTATGTGAGTAGTGACGTGCATGCGAAGGGTGCTGATCTTCACCGCCTGATTCAGGTGCTTGAACCGTACCGGGGCGGTGTGATGCTCGATCTCGGCTGTGGCGGTGGGCATGTTTCCTTTACGGCAGCCCCGTTGATGCAGCATGTGGTGGCTTGTGACCTGTCTTCCCGTATGCTGGAGGCGGCAGCGGCGGAGGCAGCCCGGCGTGGGCTGCATCAAATCGAAACAGTGTCCGGCACGGCGGAGGCTTTGCCATTTGCGGATCATCATTTCGATGTCGTTGTCAGCCGTTACAGCGCTCATCACTGGCCGGATTTCGAGGCTGGATTACGGCAGGCCTACAGGGTTCTGAAGCCGGGTGGCCTCGCAGTGTTCATGGATACGGCAGGATTTGCCGAGGCTGCAGCCGATACGGTGTTGCAGAGCATCGAATTGCTGCGTGATCCGTCGCATGTGCGTAATCGCACTCTGGCGGAATGGGTGCAGGCGCTGGGACGGGCCGGGTTCTCGATCGAGGATGCACGCAGCGATAGTCTGGTCATGGATTTCGCGGCATGGCTGGCGCGTATGGCGACGCCGCCTGTGCATGAAGCCTCCATCCGCGCTTTGCTGGCATGTCTGCCGCACGCCCTGCGTACTCGTCTTGGGGTGCAGGATGAAGCCATCTCAAGCTGGGCTGTGCCGATTGTTTTTCTGATCGCGCGCCGGGCCGCGTGACATCATGTCCGAGACGATCCGCGTAGCATTGAACCGGGCTGCCTCGGCTCTTGCTGCGGCGGAAGTGGACTCTCCGCGGGTGGAGGCACGGCTGATGCTGGGTGCGCTGCTCGGGCTGGATGCGACCGGGTTGCTGCGCGACAGCGAGCGGGAGGTGACACTGCCCCTGCTCGACGAATGGATCGAGCGCAGGGTAAACCGGGAGCCGCTGGCCTATATTCTGGGCGCGCGGGAGTTCTGGGGCCTGTCTTTTGCGGTGGCGCCTGACACGCTGATTCCACGGCCGGATACGGAAACGCTGATTGAGTATGCGCTGGCGTTGCGTCCTCCGGCGCAGGGGATGGTGCGGCGTGTGCTTGATCTGGGAACCGGCACGGGATGCCTGCTGCTGGCGGCGCTGCATGAATATCGGCATGCCACGGGTCTGGGTATCGATCGCATACAGGGGGCGGCGGCATTGGCCCGTCGCAATGCGGTATCTCTGGGCATGGCGGATCGGGCTGCATTCTGTGCAGGAGACTGGGCCTCCTGCTGTGCGGACAGGTTTGATCTGGTCCTGTCCAATCCGCCCTATATTCCTGAGAGGGATATGGCAGAATTAATGCCTGATGTTCGTGATTATGAGCCTGCCTCCGCCCTTGCTGCCGGGAATGGCGGTATGGAGGCCTATCGCCGGATCATTCCTTCTTTGCCCGATCTGCTGACCCCGTCCGGTATCGCGATTCTGGAGCTGGGGATCGGGCAGGAGACCGAGGTTGCAGCCTTGGCGGGACAGGCCGGATTACGCGTGATCGGATGCCGTGCCGATCTGGGCGGTATTGCCAGAGCGTTGGCGCTTGGCCTTGATGCTGTCAGCCTCCTGCAAGAATGACGTGTGGTGAAAAAGCGTCGTCAGGTGGCCTTCCACAAGGCTGCGTGACAGGTTTATGTGGTATGCATTGACTTGACGTATAAAATTGCCCCAGAACAACTGTGTGGGCAGCTTCGCGGCGTTCCGGGCGGCAGGTCTGGATCAATTTATCCAGTTTTTGCAGACTCTATGATCCGGTGATGTTCGGGATGTGCCGAGAGGCAATTATCTATCTCCGGGCAACGGCGTGAAAATGCTTTTGGCAGCCCGCCCATGAACTGGAATGCAGATACGGCCCGGACGGAGGAGCTGGCTCCGTCAGGGCGCACACAGCGCGGTCGAGCGTCTGATGACGCTGGCTTGCGCGGCCTGGCAAAAGCAAAGCGAACGGGAATCGCGACGGCAAACGCATGAATATGAAACGTATGCGCGGACGGAACCATCGCGGCGGCGGTGGGGGCGGCGGCGGTGGCGGAATGCGCCACCACAATAATGGTAATATTCCGCTTAACCGGAACCATGTTTTCGACAGTAACGGCCCCGATGTCCGCGTACGTGGCACGGCACAGCAACTGTTCGAGAAATATCTGCAACTGGGTCGCGATGCGACCAGCAGCGGGGACCGTGTGACGGCAGAAGGATATTTCCAGCATGCCGAGCATTATTTCCGCATTATGAATGCGATGCTGCAGGCGCAGCAGCAGAATCAGCAGAATAATGGCGGCCACCATAACGGCAACCAGTCCTATAACGGTCAGAACGGCAATGGCGTAGGCCCTTCAGGTTACGGCCAATATACGCCTTCCCAGCAGCAGGATGCTCAGGAGCGTTCGTTCGATCGTCAGAACGAGCGGTTTGATCGCTCCCGGGATGAAACGTCACAGGGCGAGGGTGGTAACACCGCGCATGCTGCACCGGAACGACAGACTCTTGATCTGTCCGTCCAGCAGGCGGAGACCACGGTGTCTGCCGCTGCCGAGACACAGCCTGATGTCCCGCCGGCTGATCAGCATGCCCATCCGTCTCATCAGACGGAAGAGCAGTCTGCTGCGGTTCCGCGTCCGCGGGGCCGTAGGCCGGGTCGTCCACGCACCCGGCATATCGCGCCGGAAGGCGTGGGTGATCAGCCGGAACTGCCTGCCATCCCCGCGGATGCCGGGGAAGCCTGAGAGCATCTTCGCGCTGTTATGAACCAGCAGAAAAGCTGTCAGCTGAGGCTGGCAGCTTTTTTTGTGGCGATATCAGCCGCCGGAATTATCAGCAGACTCATGCTGCGGGATGCGGCTCATCATACAGGGCGCGTGAAACAAGCTCCGCTTCCGCGCCGTGGATCAGACCGAGACGCAGGAACAGGTCGATCAGCACCAGATTGACATTGAACTTGAACTCATCCGTCTCGGCGACGATCTCCATGGCTCGTTTGACCGGCATGAGTTCGAACCCGGCTGCTTCCCCATCTTCTGCATGCGGGATGAAGCTTTCCGGCAGGTCCAGGTCGAAGCAGTGCAGCACATCGCGGCGCAGACCCTCTGGCCGCTCCAGCCGATAGGTCAGCACGGCTACCTTGCGCGCCTGACGGGCCAGCGCCTCGGGAATGGAAGCTTCTTCGGCCGCTTCCTTGATCAGGGCTTCAAAAGGAGAATATCCGGCGGGAATGCCGCCCGCTGCCAGATGATCGAGCTTGCCGGGGTCGAGCGGACGGGTGGCGCTGCGGCGGGAGACCCATAGATGCAGCCCGTCCGAACGATGCACCAGCCCGTTCGCATGCACACCTTGCGCCAGCACGCCGAGCATGGGCAGGACGCCACGATCGAGCTGGAACAGAACCGGCCCGTCGATCGTTTCCCTGATGTCGAATGGTTCATCTCGCCACAGAAAACCGGTGTTTCGGTGCAGCGCCCTTTCCAGCAGCGCAGGCAGGTCCGGGTTGTCACCGCTCAGTGTCACCCCATCTGTGTCGAGCCGCAGGGCATGGGCAGGTAATTCCTGCTGTGCCTTCTTCAATGCAGGCAGCAGGTGAGGGGAGACCCAGCCTATCTGCCGTTTGCCCAGTCTGAAGGGTAGAAAATGGCCCGGTAGTACAAGAGAGCGACAGGCGGCGACAGGGCGTAAAAAAGGGCTCATGAACGGCGCTCTGCTGCTGACATGTGTTTCTGATGGATGGAGGCGCGGGGCGGGGTGTGTCAATGATCGTATTGGCAGGGATCCGGATGCCCGGTTGCACTATGAGGTTTCAAACAAGGGAAGGAGCAGGATCATTTCCACGACACTGAGAGCGCCGGCATCTGGTCAGGATTCTGTAAGGCCGGTCGGGCAGTTACCGCCGCCACGCAATGCCTGGGCGACAATCCGCTCGCTGCTGCCCTTTCTTTGGCCGAAGGATAATGTCTCGGCCCGGATGCAGCTGGTTGCGGCAATGGCTGCTCTGATCCTGTCGAAAGTGGCAATGGTGTATGTGCCGGTCGTCTATAGTCAGGCGGTGGATGCACTTACGCCGCACGGGCCGCAGGGGCTGATCTATCTGCCGTTGGCTCTGGTCGTGGGTTATACGCTGCTGCGGGTGGCGGGCGCCTTGTTCGGGGAACTTCGTGACGCGCTGTTCGCGCAGACACAGGCGCAGGCTTCCCGCATGCTGGGGCTGGAGACGTTTCGCCATTTGCATACGCTGTCGATGCGGTTCCACCTGGACCGGCAGACTGGGGGGTTGGGCCGTAACATCTCCCGCGGGGTGACGGCGGTGGAGCAGGTGTTGCGTTTCGCCGTGTTCAACATCCTGCCGACGCTGATCGAAATCCTGTTGGTGATCGGGATTTTGTGGGGGCTGTTCGACTGGCGTTTTGCGCTGGTCGCTTTTGCGGCGGTCGGGACTTACATTCTGTTTACGGTGGGTTTTGCCAGTTGGCGTATCCGTTTTCGCCGCACCATGAACGATATGGACACGGAAACGCAGAACCGTACCGTGGACAGCCTGTTGAATTTCGAAACGGTCAAATATTTTGGCAATGAGGCGCTGGAAGCTGAGCGGGTGGATGAAAGTCTGCGCCGCTATGCCCGCTCCATGGTCAAGACACAGATTTCCTTGAACCTGCTGAATATCGGGCAGGCAGTGATCATTTCCATTGGTCTGGGAGCCATCATGCTGATGGCGGCGCAGGGCGTGGTGGAAGGGCGTTACTCGGTGGGCCGGTTCGTGCTGGTCAACACCTATCTGATGCAGCTTTATCTGCCGCTGAACTTTCTGGGCTTTGTCTACAACACCATCCGTCAGGGGCTGGTGGATATGGAGCAGATGTTCCGCCTGATGGAGGTGGAGCAGGAGGTCAAGGACCGTCCCGGTGCGCTCACACTGCCAGCCACGCTTGACGGAGGCGCTCCCGCCTCGCTGGTGTTTGATGATGTCTGGTTTGGTTATCATGAGGAGCGCCCGATTTTGCGCGGTGTTTCCTTTGCCGTGCCGCCGGGTGGAACGCTGGCGATTGTCGGGCCGACCGGGGCAGGAAAATCGACTATCAGCCGCCTGCTGTTCCGTTTTTATGATCCGGGACAGGGCAGGATAGTGATCGATGGACATGATATTCGCGATCTCACCCAGCAAAGCCTGAGAGCCGCCATCGGTGTGGTGCCGCAGGATACGGTGCTGTTCAATGACACGATTCGCTACAACATCGCTTATGGTCGTCCCGGTGCGTCGCAGGCGGAGATCGAGCATGCTGCGCGGCTGGCGCAGGTGCATGATTTCGTGCTGCGCCTGCCGGAAGGCTACGACACCAGAGTCGGGGAGCGCGGTCTGAAGCTCTCCGGCGGGGAGAAGCAGCGTGTCGCCATTGCGCGCACGATCCTCAAAAATCCCCGTATCCTGATTCTGGATGAGGCAACCAGTGCGCTCGATACCCGCACAGAGCAGGAGATCGGTGCGGCTCTGCGGGCTGTTTCACAGGCGCGGACGACGCTGATCATTGCCCATCGTCTTTCCACGGTGGTCGATGCGGATAGCATCATTGTGCTGTCGGAGGGGAAAGTGATCGAGCAGGGAACCCATGCCGAGCTGCTGGCAAAGGCAGGTGTCTACGCACATATGTGGGACGCCCAGCAGGAACAGCCTGCCGATCTGATTCCGGTTTGAATCTGAAGCCGCTCCGGTCGATAAGTGGCGCCATTACGAAGAAGGAGGCCACCATGGCCACAGATGAAACACAGCATGATCACGACGCGCAGGATGACATGCTGCCGCAGGATCTGAGCCATGCGGGGGCGGTGGTCGATCAGGCCATTGCCTTCATGACCGACAAACAGCTCAATTCGCTGTCGATCGCATCGGCATTGCTGAGCGGTTCCCTGTCTATGCTGGGCCGTTCACTGGATGATGCCAGTGTGATCGCGGTGCTGGAGAATGCTATTGCCAGTGTCCGTTCAGGGGAACTGAAGCGCCTGCGGGAGGCAGCGGCCACTTCTTCCGGCCGCGCCTGACGGTCGAGTCGTCTGACTGTAAACGCCCTGGTGCTGCGCCGCACCGATGGCTGTCCGGCGCTTTTATGGGTCGCCCGGATGACAGTTTGCTTGACGTAGAGGCTTCGCTTCGCCATAAGGCGCCTTCCGAAAGAACCTGGTCGGCGCAAGCTGACCCTTTCCGCATGGGATTTGATCATGTCGCGTCGCTGCCAGATCACGGGCAAAGGCGTGCTGACCGGCAATAATGTCAGCCACGCCAACAACAAGACCCGTCGTCGTTTTCTGCCGAATCTGCAGGTAGCTGGCCTGCTGTCCGACACGCTGGGTACCTCTGTCCGCCTTCGTCTGTCCACCCGTGCGATCCGCACCGTGGAAAAGAACGGTGGCATTGATGCCTTCCTGTTGGGCACTCCGGACCGCCAGCTGCCGACCGAGGCCCTGGAACTGAAGCGTCGCATCACGCGTGCTCAGGCCAAGAAGGCCGAGGTTGCTGCCTGATTTATTCAACCGTCAGGCTGACTGCAAAAAAAACCGCCGCGGCGTCTGCCCGGCGGTTTTTTTTTATGTCTTGAGCGCGATTTCCGGCAAACTACTCCTGAATGTGCAGTCAGGAATAGAGTGCTTATTCTTTCACCATAGCGCCTTTATTTTTCAGAAGCAGGAATTTTACAGATGGTTGCGATCACTGGCTCGTCTACCGTGTTGGCTGCCTATGGTCAGGCTGTCGCCAATGTTCTGGATAATAGCGGTGCAACCACGGCCTATATTTATCCGACCATTCTTCAGGATGGGACGCTCTCTGTTATATCCACGACTCCCATTGTTAATCTGACCTCTGCGACACCTTACGGATATGCGGATTGCTCCAGCTGGGTTCATTACGTCATGAACACGTTGGCGCCGGTGCAGGATGCCTATGTGCAGGCGCTGAGAAATGCTCCGCTTTATAATCAGACGGTGAAGGCGTATGGCGGCCATGAAGTCGTTCTGAACGGCTCATTCCAGCCTTGGGCGCAGGCCAATGTGTTCCAGGATGCCTTCGCTTCAGCCAGCGCGGGAACAAACGGGCTTCAGACAATTGACGTCAATAATGCCTCGGTCGGTTTGACGGCATTGCAGGCGGGGGATCTGATTGCTTATTCAACCGGAATCTATACTGATCCTGATGCTGCCAATGCACCGACCAATCCGGAACTGAACGCGACGGGGGATACCGGCCATGTGATGGTGGTCAGGGATACGCCGACGACCGTGGCGGTTTCTTCATTGCCTTCTGACCAGCAAACAGCCCTTGCGGTGGCCGGTGTGGTGACGGTGTATGCCGTTGATGTGATCGACAGCAGTGATGTCCCACACGCTAATGATTCCCGCCCGGAAAACAGCGGCAACCATTATGTGCAACGTGTTCAGGACGGGATTCTGCCTGCTGCTGCCTCTATCCATGCTGGTGGCATCGGCATGGGGACGCTGTATTTCGGCGCGACTGCCAGTGGACAGATTACTCATCTGATGTTCCGGGACGATTTCGGATGGCATCCAACCAGCAGTGCTCCTTCTGCATTGAAACTCTCTGCGGCCCGCCTGATCGGCAGTGTTGATCTGGATGCAGTACTGGCCAATCTGCGGAGTGCAGGCGTGGCAGTGACCGATAATCGTCTGACTGTCACGGTTGATCCCAATGCGGCTACGACGGTGGCCGGTAATACCTATGCGATGACTACCAATCTGACCGGATCGGCCGGGTTGCTGGTGCAGGGCGGCGGTACGCTGACGCTCAATGGCAACAGCAGCTATAGCGGCGGGACCGTGCTGAACGGGGTCACGCTCCATGTCACTACGGCAACCGGTGCAGGTACGGGTGGTATTGCTACCCAGGCTGGCAGCAGCAACACGATTTGGCTGAACAGCGGGGTTGAAACCGTCACTGCCAATGGTACGGATACCATTCATGCCGGAGCAGCCAATGTGGCCATGAAAGGCACCGGCACTTTCCTGTTCATTGGTGGCAGCGGAGTTTCGACGGTATCCGGAGGGGCTGGTGCATCGACATTGCTCGGTGGGAGCGGCGGTGGCGTTTATCAGGTCGGTACATCGGGCGTTGCCGCGGCGCAGGGAAATACGACCTTAGTCGGGGCGGGCCATAACAGTCTGCTGTTTGGCGGAGAGTCCAGTACTGTGATATTCGGTTCTGGCACGGACACGCTCGTTGGTGGATCAGGGCAGGGGGTGCTGGTCAGCGGCGGCGGCAACATGATTGTAACTGGCAACGGGCAGTCCAGCGTGTTTGGCGGACAGTCTGGCCAGGATACGGTAGTGGCGGCTCAGGGAAGCAACACTGTCATTGCTAGGGCCGGGAATATGGCGCTGGTTGGTGGAGGTAACACGACCTTGTGGGGCGGTTCCGGTAACACCGAACTCTGGACGGGCGCCGGGTCGATGCAGGCTGTGTTGGGCAGCGGACAGAATGCGATCTTTCTCGGCAGTGGCGCGGCCACTGTTTTCGCCGGGACCGGTCAGGACGTGTTTCAGATGACCAGGGGACAGACAGGCGGCAACGCCGAGATCTACGGGTTCAATGCGGCAGCGGATACCGTCCGGCTCAGCGGTTATGCCACAGGTGATGTTTCCGTCGCGGCACAGGGCGGAAACAGCGTTATGGCGCTGGCGGGTGGTGCGACAGTCACTTTTGTCGGTGTGACCGGACTGCACTGGCAAGCCTCCTGAGCAGCCGGAAGGCTGCGGGGATTAAGCCTCGCAGCCAGCCTCCCTCAATACTTCAACGACTGCTTCCTGCGGCACATCGCGACTGGTAAAGGCCTGACCGATACCCCGAGCCAGCACAAAAGCAAGCTTGCCGTCCCGCATTTTCTTGTCGCGCTGCATATGACCGATCAACTGCCCGGCGGAAAAACGGCGGTTGAGCATGGACAACTCGGCAGGTAGCCCGACCGAGGCGACATGGGCGATCACCCGGTCTGCATCCTGGCTCCGGCAATGGCCGAGTTTGGCAGAAAGGCGGAATGCCAGCCCCAGCCCGACGGCCACGCCCTCCCCATGCAGGATGGTGCCGTAGCCCAGATCGGCCTCAAGCGCATGGCCGAATGTATGACCCAGATTGAGCAGGGCGCGGCCGTCATTCGGCTTTTCTTCCCGCTCGTCATCCCCCACGACCTGCGCCTTGAAGGCGCAGGCGCGCATGATGGCTTCAGCCTGGCTGTCGCGTTCCCCGGTGGTGACGGCATGCCCATTGGCTTCGCACCATTCGTAGAAGGCGGCATCGCCGATCAGCCCGGCTTTCACAATCTCTGCATAGCCCGCCAGCACTTCCCGATGCGGCAGGGTGCCGAGCGTCGTCGTATCCGCCAGCACCAGACGGGGCTGATGGAATGCGCCGAGCAGATTTTTACCATAAGCGGTGTTGATACCGGTCTTGCCTCCGACGCTGGAATCGACCTGTGACAGCAGGGTGGTGGGAATCTGCACGAAAGGCAGGCCACGCAGGGTTGCAGCAGCGGCAAAGCCTGCCAGATCGCCGACGACGCCGCCGCCGAGGGCGATCACGGTCGTTCGGCGCTCCACCCCGGCAGCCAGCAGACCGTCTGTCACACGCCCAAAGACCTCAAGAGATTTCGAGGTTTCTCCCGGTGGTACGACGATGCTGTCAGCTTTGATCCCGGTTTCCTCCAGCCCTTTCAGGAGGGTCGGCAGGTGAAGGGCAGCGACGGTCTCATCGGTGACGATCATCGCCCGCTTCTGCGGAATATGAGGGATCAGCAGCGCGCCGGCACGGGAGAGCAGGGATTCGCCGATCACCACATCATAGCGGCTGGAGGTGAGGCTGACGGTCAGCCTGCGTGGAGGCTGATATTCCTGAAGATGACGCAGGACATTATCGGTGGTGCTGTCCTGACTGTCATCGCCGCACTCCACGATCAGATCAGCCTCCGCATAGACGGGATGCCGCTCATTCATCAGCCGTTGCAGGATATCCGTCGGGTTACCCTGATTGAGTAAAGGGCGGTGCGTGCGGCCGGAGACACGTTTCAGCAGCACCGGAAGGTTGCAGCGTAGCCAGATGCTGACAGCGCCCTCCCTGATGACGCGCCGTGTTTCGGGGTCCATGAAGGCGCCCCCGCCCGTGGCCAGCACGAGGGGTTCCTCTGACAGCAGCCTGCGTACGACGCGGCGCTCCCCTTCACGGAATCCTGATTCGCCATGGCGGGCAAAAATTTCCGCGACAGTGCAGCCTGCCGCGCGTTCGATCTCCGCATCTGCATCGCGGAACGGCATTCCGAGTCGGGCGGCCAGACGGCGTCCAATGGAGGTTTTGCCAGCCCCCATCAGACCGACCAGTACGATGCTGCGGCCTTGCAGCCAGGCTGGGGGTGTCACGGAATCGCGGAGAGAAGGGGCAAGGGCAGAGTTGCGTGTCATGATGGCGGAGGCTAGCACAGGCACACGGTTTTGTCCGCCTCTCCGCCTTTTTTGCGTGATCGGAAGCGATGGGGAGGATGACATGGACCGTCTGACGGAATTCAGGACAGGTTGAGGCCAAGACGTATGCGGACTGCATTATTGATTGTTGTCGCACTTGGATTGGTGGCGGCCGGGGGCATCTTCGTGGGGCTGGGAATGTTTCCGCCGCAACCGCATGTGGCGGCGGTGCAGAAGACGCTGCCCAATGATCGTTTCGATCATCACTGACCACATGCTCTGACGCTGTGTGCCGGAGGTTGCGGCCATGGAGCGGCATATCGAGAGTTTTCTGGAGATGCTGGCGGCGGAGCGCGGGGCAGCACGGAACACATTGCTGGCTTACGGGACTGATCTGCGCGACTGGTCGGGCTATGCCGCCCGTCACAGGGTAGATCCGTTACATGCTGATGAGGCTGCCTTGCGTGGTTACCTCGCCGCGCAGAGCGGGGCCGGGAACGGGCCTCGCACCCAGTCGCGTCGCCTTTCGGCGTTCCGGCAGTTTTACCGTTTCCTGCTGGAGCAGGGGGCAAGGTCTGATGACCCCACTGCTCTGCTGGATGCACCGAAGCTGCCACGTTCTCTGCCGAAATATCTGGACGAGGCGGAGGTCGATGCACTGTTGCAGGCGGCTCCGGCCGAGCCTGCGGCCCATGCGGCGCTGGAAATACTCTACAGCACAGGGCTGCGTGTCTCCGAAGTGCTGGCGCTGCCCGCCCGTGCCTTCCGTGGGGATGCGCCCATGATGACGGTGCGGGGCAAAGGCGGACGGGAGAGGATGGTGCCGGTCTCAGCCTCAGCCATTGCCGCGGTCGAGGCAATGCAGAGAGGGGGGGAGCAATCACGCTGGTTGTTTCCCGGCCGTGATCCGGCAAAACCGATGACCCGGCAGGGTTTCGCCTTGATGCTGAAACGGGTCGCGTTGCAGGCGGGCCTCGATCCGGCCCGGGTGTCTCCCCATGTGCTGCGGCATTGTTTCGCATCGCATCTGCTGGCGCGGGGCGCTGATCTGCGCAGCCTGCAAATGCTGCTGGGGCATGCTGATATCGCCACCACGCAGATCTATACCCATGTGCTGTCGGAGCGGCTGCGTGCGCTGGTGGACTCCTGCCACCCGTTGTCCATCACGGCAGAGGATTGAGCTCTGGTGCGGGGCGTCATGTGCATCGGATGGGTAGCGCGCCGCCCGTATGGCTGCTAAAGCCGCTGCCATGACCCGGCATTTCCTTGAATTCGAAAAACCGATTGCGGAGCTCGAGGGCAAGATCGAAGAGCTTCGCCGCATGTCGGAGCCTGACGGCATCAATATTGCCGATGAGGTATCCCGGCTGACCGACAAGGCGGACAAGCTGCTGCGTACAACGTATGCGAAGCTGACGCCCTGGCAGAAGGTGCAGGTGGCCCGCCACCCGGAGCGTCCGAAGGCAAAGGATTACATCACCACGCTGATCAGCGACTATACTGAGCTGTCAGGCGACCGGGCCTTTGCCGATGATGCTGCCATTATCGGTGGTCTGGGCCGTTTTCAGGGCCATCCTGTCATGGTGCTGGGAACGGAGAAAGGCACCGATCTTGAAACCCGGATCAAACATAATTTCGGCTCCCCCCGACCGGAAGGCTATCGCAAGGCGCGGCGTCTGGTGGAGCTGGCAGGTCGTTTCCGGCTGCCTGTGTTGACATTCGTGGATACGGCGGGTGCCTATCCCGGTGTGGATGCCGAAGCCCGCGGTCAGGCGGAAGCCATTGCGCGCTCTGTCGAAGCCCTGCTGGACAGTCCTTCCCCCGTTATTGCGACGGTGATTGGTGAAGGTGGTTCCGGTGGTGCGATTGCGCTGGCCTCGGCGGATCGGGTGCTGATGCTGGAACACGCCTGGTATTCGGTGATTTCGCCGGAAGCCTGCGGTTCGATCCTGTGGCGTGATGCGGCGCAGGCCTCGGTCGCGGCGGAGACCATGAAAATCACCGCCGATGATCTGCTGAAATTCGGGCTGATCGATCAGGTTGTGCATGAGCCGCTGGGTGGGGCGCATCGCGCACCGGACAAGGCGATTGCCCTGACCGGTGAGGCGATTGCTGCTCAGTTGCAGCCTTTGTTGGGGCTGGAAGCAGCGGCGTTGAAGGCAAAGCGGCGCGAAAAATTCCTGCGGATGGGGCGCGATACAGTCACGCACTGATCGCGCTTCCATTGTTATCTGATACGCCCGACCAGAGAATGCTCTGGTCGGGCGTATCTGTTTCAGAACGTGATCTTCAGGCCGCCGAAGCCGCCGATCGGGGCAGCGGGGCTGTAGGAACGCGGGTTGGTCGCATTCGGTGACTGTGACAGGTAGACGGATGAAGTCGGAGAGAACGTGCCGTAGGTATAATATTTCTGGTTGGTCACGTTCATAATCATGCCAAACAATTGGACATGCGGTGTAATCTGATAGGACGTGTTCAGATTAACAACGAAGAATGCAGGTAATTTCGCATTGGTGTTGGCCGGATCACCGAACAGATAGGTTCCGCTCTGACCGATACCCACCGCACCGATGATCCATTTCGGTGTAATACTGTACGTAATGCCAACCTTGACGGTATTCTGCGGCACGCCAGGCATCCGGTTGCCGGGATTGACGGTAATGTTGCCATTTGCATCCGTCACAGGATTGCTGCCGCCATCCTCAATGAAGGTGCTCTGGTAGGTCGCATCGACATAGGAATAGTTGAGGTAGGCCATCAGGCGCTTGGTGGTGTAATCGACATGGAAATCGACGCCCTGACGCCGCGTCTGCCCCACATTCTGGAAAAAGCCGCGATCCAGTGTCACGCTGTTGACGAACGCAATGTCGTCATCGACGTTGGTGTGGAACAGACCGAGTTTATAACCCAGCTTTGCATCGGCCGTCAGATGCGTGCTGCCGCGCAGGCCGGATTCCCAGGTATGGGCGACGACCTGCTTGAGGTCCGGATCACCGGTAAAGAAGTTCGCCAGACTGCAGGACTGTGCCGGATTGACGCAGGAGAGCTCTGCCTGTGTCGGTGCCCGGTTTGCTTCTGCATAGCTGCCGTAGAAGGTCAGCCAGGGCATGATCTTGTAGGTCAGGCCGGCTGAGGGATTGAAGCGGTTATAGACATGATTACCCGTCACATCTCCGCCGCCAATCTGATTGATGTCGATCTGGGCGGAGTTGAAGCGCCCGGCAACCGTCAATGACAGACGATCCGTCAGATCGAATGTATCAGTCAGGAACAGACCGAAGAAATTATTGGTCAGGCCGACGCGTACCGGAACATTTTGCCCCGGCTCATCCAGCATGATACCAGGCCCGATAAAGTCACGAGAGACAGGGGTAATGCCACCGAGATAGGAGGAGCCGCCAAACATGGTGGTGGCACCGTCATAACTGCCACCAGCTACGAAATGGTTCTGATGACCGAACAGATCATCGGTATTGGTTACCTGCGCCGAGGCGCCATAGCTGTTGGTATTGGTGGTCTGGGCATCAAGTTCCGAATAGGAGAACTGATTATTTCCGAGATATGCTGGAATTGCGTTACCGCCAAGGGTGGTGCTGGGCAGGCCGGTGTTGGAATTACACATCAGCCCTGAGCCATCATTACAGGGGAGATCGTTGGGTGAGTTTCCGTTCATCACCCTCTGCTGAAAATAGGAATAGTAGGCATTGCCCTGGATGGATGTGTTGCGACCGACTTCAATATTGCCGTTCACAGTGGCAAGGATATAGCGGTTGGAAATCTGGTTCGGCGCCGTGAACTGGGCCGCTGGATCAACCTGAAGCAACTGGACCGGGGAAGTTCCCGGACCGTTCAGAACCGAATTGGCCATGTTGAGGTTGAAATGAACCTCGGCACGGTCGTTGCGAACGCCGACATCGCCATAGAAATTCTGGATGTCGGTTGATTGCTGATCACGCCAGCCATCCTGATGCAGCACACTACCGGCAAGGTAGGTAGAAACGTTACCAACCCGCTTGCCGTATTGAAGATTGGCCCCCATCCGTCCGAATGAGCCACCATACAGGTCGATTTCTCCACCCTGATAGGTAAAGCCGTTTTTCATTTTGACACTCAAGGCACCGCCGATGGCGTTCAGACCGAAAGCCGGGTTCGATCCTTCGAGATTAAGTGTGTCGATCGCCAGACTGGGTATCAGATCCCAATTCACGGTATCGCCGAATGCCTGATTGAAGCGCACACCGTTGAGGTAAATAGCCAGCCCCTGTTCCGTTCCCTGCAAAGGTGAGGCGGTAAAACCATGATAGAGCAGTGCAGGCTGCTGCTGATTGCCTGAAGAGTCGACCAGATTGACGCCGGCGACTTGCTGGTTCAGTGCCCGGAGCATGTTCGGCGCACCGCGTAAGGCGATGTCTTTCGAATCCAGCACTGTTGATTCGGCCGGGACTTTGTTTTTGTCGATCCCGGATCCAAGCAAGGGGGTGCTGCCGATCACATCAAGTTCGGGAAGCGTAACGGTGCTGGCGTCTGTCGTGTCCTGCAAACCGGATGACGCAGGGCGCACAGCCTTTGAAGACGCTGACTGGGCAAAGGCAAGCTGCGGCGCAAGGCAGACAAAAACCGCAGCATAGCCTGAAAGACTTTTTGATATTTTCATGGGCCGTTCCCTCCTTTGTCCGTTTTTTGAAAGACATCAGGGTGCGGTCAATTGCGTAAAATGCGACATCAATCGCATAAAATGACGGAAATCATTTTGCAGGCGATAAGTTATTCAATTGCCACATATTTTTGCAGATGGTTATGAGGCAGGAACAATTTTAAATAATGCTTTAAGAAGGCTTTATGAGAGCAGAGGTGAGGCTTTGTTGCGTGGAATTGATTGCTGCTTCTTACCTTGCGGGTGAATGACCTGGCTGCTTACCATGCAGTTTCCGAACGAATGCGGACTGGCAAGTAACAGGTGTCCCTGTCATACAGACAGTATCATGACATAAGGTTGCTCTGCCGGCGCGGGCGAGCAAAAGGACGATACAGTATTTCAGGGTGGATCAGGATACAGTTCATATTTATAATTAAAAGTCACTTTTTAAATTTAATAACGATATATAAAGTATCTTTTAGTAAAAGATGATCCTTATTTACGCAGAGAACTATAATATATTTCTTCAAATACTTTATTGTATAATATGAAATAGACTGTGTTGTATTTGCTTTTTGATGATGATTATCAATCAACCTTGGTTGGTAGATATTAATCCAAGCAAATTATATTGAATGATCATTCAATATAAATAAAACAAGCAATTGTTTGATACAATTGTTTAGTTTGTTCATCATCTCTGTCGTTTTTATCCAAGCTCGTGGATGCTTTTCTAAGGTTACATCCATCAATCGATGCCAGAATAAAATATCGGCTATGCTGAAAAACGAAGTGGCATCAACGGCGAAACAGACTCTCGCTTTAAGAGAGCCGCCGAAGTTGGGCAGGGGAAAAGTCAACGCACGGCCGTGAGTGGGTGAGTTTAGCTGGCTTCACCGCCGAGCGATGCGCTGGGAAACGTGCACTATGTGGACTCTATTGAAGAGTGTATCGATACATTCGATATACGATCGTGTTTGGGCTTCCAGCGGCCTGGTCTGTGGTATGGCGGCTGTTTTTGCACCGATGACAGGTTGGGCTGATCAGGTTCTGTATGATTCGCACGGTACCCGCGTTCAGGCTTTTATAGAACTGGGCAGCGTCATCATGAATGGCGCCAATATCAACTTTGGTGCAGGGTCAATTGTCTATCATGATGGTCGTCCGGTTGCCAATCGTGGCCCGGTGACGGCCGAGCTATATTTCAAACCGGGGGTGATGATATCACATAAATTCGATATCGGAACCTTGTATGGATCGGTCAATGCCATCGGCACCAAAACGGTCGGGCATGGCGATTTTGAACAATTTTCGCAGACCGGGCATGAGCCTTTCTACATGGGACTGGAGGAAGCCTATCTGGGATTTGAAACCAATCTTGCTTCTGGTGGTGGCAAGGATGTAATCGCCATTCAGGGCGGGAGGCAGGTTTTCAAAATCGACGATGGCTTTCTCGTTGGTCGCGGAACGTACAATACAGGCGGGCGTGCGGCATGGTGGTATGCGCCCCGCATGGCGTTCTCAGGTCCGGGGGTGATCAAGTTTGATGGGCATCCCGTGCGCGCCGATATCTTCGCGCTGGAAGTCAATTCCGATGCGGGCCTGACATATGGTTTTGATCGGCCCAGAAGCCGTTTTGCGGGCTTCGATGTCACGCTGTTCCGCAGCAAGCCGGGCCTTGACGGTGCACCAACCTATGCCAATCGCGAGGCATATGTGACGCTGACTTACTTCAATATTTATGACTCCGACAGATCCAGCACCTATGATTACACCAGCCGCGCCAGTCGCGACGGCATGAATGTTTATTCGCTCAGCTTCGGTGGCTCGTTCGTTCCCATCAAGGCATTGGGAATCAGAAAGAACTTTACGCTCTATGGCCAATATGTCGGTCAGCAGAACAGCAATGCCAGCCAAGGGTACCAAAGCGTTGATGCGTATGCTTATTATATAGAGCCAGGCTACAGTTTTTCTAATCTTCCATGGGCGCCCTCTGTCTATTATCGCCGTACCACCTACAGCGGTGAGAATAATCCCAAAGGAACGGTCAAGCACTCCTATGATCCGCTGTTTCTCTATAATGGCTCCCGCAAATTGTATGGCGGATATTTTTCGGGCGAGGTCGTTGGCGAATATCTGATGGGATATTCAGGATATGATGTTAATCAGGTAGGTATCACCCTTAATCCGCCTTTTCATGTTTTCAAGCATGATGACAAGACGGCTTTTAACATCATCTATTATAACGTTCTCATGAATCACCCCTCGCAATATGGCCTGAATACCGGCAGTAACAAGTACAGCGATGAGGTGGATGTCTCTGTCAACTATCAGTATAGCCCAACTATCTCCGGTGCCATGCTGGCAGGTGTTGCATTTCCCGGCCGTAATGGCCTTGCCAATGTCGCGAGCTATCAGCCTGCAACCGGTAACCAGCCAGTTGTCGGTGGTAATGCCTATGTGCTGGAGGCTTTTATCTACACGCGTTTCTGAACAGGCAACGTGAGGGTAGAACAAAAAACGGGGCAGTGAATGCCCCGTTTTTCATTTCCTGCTCAGAAAAATTGGCGTTTCAGCCAAGCCTTCCATGGCAGTGCTTGTATTTCTGCCCGGAACCGCACGGGCAGGGGGCATTGCGGGGAACATTGATCCATGTGGAGGGATCATTGAAATCAATCCCCTCTACATCTGCATAGGCGGCGGAAAACATCGCAGGCGGAGGGGGAGGCAGGGGAATATCCTCCCCGTTCGGGCCGACAGCCATACGGATGCTGACGGGTTCGGGATGGCTTTCCACGAATTGGCTGGCGCCGCTGACAAAGGGATCGGCGCTGGCCGGGGGTGGTGCGCCGAATTCCACCTGCGCCAGAATAGCGGTGACGCGTTGCTTCAGCTCATCCAGCATCGCATTGAACAGAGAAAAAGCCTCGCTCTTGTATTCATTGAGCGGATCGCGCTGGCCATAGGCGCGCAGACCGATGCCCTGACGAAGCTGATCAAGCAGCAGCAGATGTTCTTTCCACACCTGATCCAGCGTTTGCAGCAACAGGGCCTTTTCGATATAGCGCATGGCTTCGGCCCCGGCATGGGCGGCCTTCGCGTCCATCAGTTCTGTGGCGGCAGCCTGAACGCGGCGGCGCATTTCCGCCTCGTCAACGCCTTCCTCACGCCCCCATTCCTCGACAGGAATATCGGCATTCAACAGTTCACGCAGGCCAGCGGCCAGACCGGCTGTATCCCATTGCTCCTGAAAGGCGCGCTCGGGGATATGGCGGGTGATCAGGGCGTCGATCACCTCTTCCCGCATATCCGCGATGGTCTCGCTCACATCATCGGCGTTCATGAATTCACGGCGCTGGGCGTAGACCTCCTTGCGCTGGTCATTCATCACGTCGTCGTATTTCAGCACGTTCTTGCGCATATCGAAGTTGCGGGCTTCGACTTTCTTCTGCGCTTTTTCCAGAGCCTTGTTGATCCAGGGATGGATAATCGCCTCGCCATCCTTCAGGCCGAGACGTTGCAGCATCGCGCCCATGCGATCACTGCCGAAGATGCGCATCAGATCATCTTCCAGTGACAGGAAAAAGCGGGATTCACCCGGATCGCCCTGCCGGCCTGAGCGGCCACGAAGCTGATTATCGATGCGGCGGCTTTCATGGCGTTCCGTGCCGATCACGAACAGGCCACCAGCCTTGCGCACGGCTTCATGCGCTTCCTGCACTTCCTGTTCGATCCGGGCGATCGCGGCGTCGCGTTCCGGTCCTTCCGGCATATCGGCGAGTTCGGTCTGGATCCGTGCCTCGGCATTGCCGCCGAGTTTGATGTCGGTGCCGCGCCCGGCCATGTTGGTGGCGATGGTGACACGGCCCGGCGCACCGGCTTCGGCGACGATGATGGCCTCACGCTCGTGCTGCTTGGCGTTCAGCAATTCGGCCGGGATACGCTTCTGATCCAGCAACTGCTTGATCACTTCGCTCTTTTCGATGGAGGTCGTGCCGACCAGCACAGGCTGACCGCGTGTGCGGATTTCCTCGATCAGATTGGCGACGGCCTCATATTTCTCGCGGGCGGTGCGATAAACCTCGTCATCGCCATCCTTGCGCTGGACCGGCAGATTGGTGGGAACGGCCAGCACGTCGAGCTTGTAGATCTCGGCGAATTCATCCGCTTCGGTCAGGGCGGTGCCGGTCATGCCCGCCAGTTTCGGATACATGCGGAAGTAGTTCTGGAAGGTGATGGAAGCCAGCGTCTGGTTTTCCTGCTGGACGGTCACATGTTCCTTGGCTTCCAGCGCCTGGTGCAACCCTTCGGAGTAGCGGCGGCCATCCATCATGCGGCCGGTGAATTCGTCGATGATGATCACTTTGTCGTCGCGGACAATATATTCGACGTTCCGTTCGAACAGGGTATGGGCCCGCAGTGACTGCTGCACATGGTGCAGCACGGTGATGTTGAAGGTGTCGTAAAGATTTCCGTCGGTCAGAATGCCGCTTGCATGCAGCATTTCCTCGACCTTTTCCGATCCGGCTTCGGTCAGGTGTACGCTGCGCTGCTTTTCATCTTTTTCGAAAGTGGCCGGGTCTTTTACCAGTTCCCTGACCACTGCATCGACCGAGCGATAGAGGTCGGAACTGTCTTCCGCCGGGCCGGAGATGATCAGCGGGGTACGGGCCTCATCGATCAGGATACTGTCGACCTCGTCGACAATGGCATAGGTGAAGTCGCGCTGGACCATATCCTCCAGCCGGTACTTCATGTTGTCGCGCAGGTAATCGAACCCGAATTCGTTATTGGTGCCGTAAGTGATGTCGGCATGGTAAGCGGCACGGCGTTCATGCTCTTCCTGTCCATGCACCACGATGCCGGTAGACAGGCCGAGGAAGCTGTACAACTGCCCCATTGTTTCCGCATCGCGGCGGGCGAGGTAGTCGTTCACCGTCACCACATGCACGCCCTTTCCGGTCAGGGCGTTGAGGTAGACAGGCAGGGTGGCCACCAGCGTCTTGCCTTCGCCGGTCCGCATTTCGGCGATCTTGCCGTCATGAAGCACCATACCGCCGATCAGCTGGACGTCGAAATGACGCATGCCGAAAACACGTTTCGACGCCTCCCGCACTGTGGCGAAGGCTTCGGGGAGGATGCTGTCCAGCGTGGCGCCATCCGCGAGCTTCTGTTTCAGCAGGATGGTGCGGGCCTGTAGTTCTGCATCCGTCAGCGCGGCGAACTCGGGTTCCAGGGCATTGATCTGCTGCACCCGCCGCTGATACCCGCGCAGGGAGCGATCATTGCTGGAGCCGAAGATGGAGCGGACGAGTCTCGCGAACATCGAAGTGCTTTCCGGATGAGGATTCCCCGCCGGCCCGGAGCCCGGCACGGAGTGATAGCCAGTGGATGGTGAGCCTGACAGACCCATCATCAGCCGCTTCAGATAGGACCCGTCGCGGGCCGGGTCAACGCAGCGGCCCTGCCGGGGGGCGGGATAAAGTGCAAAACAGCCTCCCGAAGCGTGATGGTACGGTTATCTTGCATGGTTTCTCCCATCCCCCCGCTTGAGTGAAGGCGCGGCATTCGTCATGATCCTGCCGCAAGCTTGCGGGGTGTGGCCGAGAGGCGATACCCCTGCCGCCCGTCAAGAACCAAGGAACGTCCATGACTTTTTATCCTACGGTGTCCCGTTGCTTCAGCAGCACGCGGAGTCGGACTTTACTGGCCGCCGCCCTGCTGGCCGGGAGTGCCGGGCTTTCTGTCACGGCAGCGCAGGCTGATGACGCAGCTTCCGCCCAGAAGGCGGCACCGCCCCCGAGCACAGTCGTCGGCCGTGTCAATGGCGCCGACATTCATCTGGGGGATCTGGAGGATGCCGCCCGCAATCTGCCGGAGCAGATGCGTCAGGCCCCGCCGCAGGTCATCTACCCGATCCTGCTGAACCAGATGCTCCAGCGTGAGGCGCTGGTTCAGGCGGCCCGCAAGGAAGGTCTGGACAAGAAGCCGGATGTCGCTGCCGATATGAAGCGGGCTGCCAACCAGACGCTTCAGAACGACTATATTCGTGAGCATGTCGCTCCGCTGCTGACCGATGAGGCGCTGCGGAAGAAATTCGACAAGGAACTGGCTGGCAAGCCGGGTGAGGAAGAAGTCCATGCCCGCCACATCCTGGTTCCGACCGAGGATGAGGCCAAGCGCATCATTGCCGAGCTGAAGGCGGGCGGCGATTTCGCCAAGATCGCCAAGGAGCGCAGCAAGGATCCGGGGGCCGCGAATGGTGGCGATCTGGGTTTCTTCAAGCAGGCCGATATGGTGCCGGAATTCAGCAAGGCCGCCTTTGCGCTGAAGGATAACCAGGTCTCCCCCACGCCGGTGCATACCCAGTTCGGCTGGCACGTGATCCAGACGCTGGAACATCGTCGTGCTCCGGCCCAGACCTTCGAGCAGGCGCGTGATCAGCTCCGTCAGCAGGTGATTCAGGACGGGGTGAAAGAACTGGTCGTGAATGCCATGAAGGGTGCGAAGGTTGAACGCTTCAACCCTGACGGTTCCGTGCCGAAGCCAGAGGCTGCTCCTGCGGCTCCTGCTCCCGCGAAGCACTGAGCCATGACTCATCCGGTTTCTCCTTTGGCCGTCACGCTGCCTGAGATGCCGCCTCTGCCGGGTGTCAGGCTCGGCGCGGCGGCAGCTGGTATCCGCTATAAGGGCCGCACCGATCTGGTCATGGTGGAGTTGGCAGAGGGCACGACGGTTGCAGGGGTGTTCACCCGCAACAAATGTCCCGGCGCGCCGATCGGCTGGTGCCGGGCGGCGCTGAAAGGCGGTCGTGCGCGGGGCTTGCTGGTCAATGCCGGCAACGCCAACGTCTTTACTGGCCGGGCCGGGGAAGAAGCCACCCGTCACAGCGCTGAAGCGGCTGCAAGGTTGCTTGGCTGTGCGGAGGGGGAGGTCTTTCTGGCCTCCACCGGCGTCATTGGCGAGCAACTGCCTTATGAGCGGATCGTCTCCGCTCTTCCCGCCCTGCATGCCGCGCTGACCGAGGACGCATGGCATGATGCCGCGCGTGGCATCATGACCACCGATACCTTTCCCAAGGGATCGGTCCGCACCGCGAAGATCGGTGGCAAGACGGTGCGTATTCAGGGGATCGCCAAGGGCAGCGGTATGATCGCCCCGGATATGGCGACCATGCTGTGCTTCGTGTTTACGGATGCGGCCATTCCCGCGGCGGCTTTGCAGTCCATGTTGGGCAGGGCTGTCAAAACCAGTTTCAACCGTATCACGGTGGACAGCGATACCTCCACCAGCGACACGGTGCTGCTATTCGCGACCGGTCAGGCTGATCATCCTGACGTCCCGGAAACAGGCGGTCCGGTCCTGCGTGATTTTGCGCGTGCCTTGTCTGAAGTTTTGCTCGATCTTGCGCTTCAGGTGGTACGGGATGGCGAGGGTGCGCAGAAGCTGATCCGGATCGATGTCGAAGGTGCCGTCAGCAATGGCTCGGCGGAGAAAATTGCCATGTCCATCGCCAATTCCCCGCTGGTGAAAACGGCCGTTGCCGGGGAGGATGCGAACTGGGGTCGCATTGTGATGGCGGTTGGCAAAGCGGGTGAACCGGCCGATCGCGACAAGCTTGGGGTTGCGGTTGGCGGTGTGTGGATGGCCCGCAATGGTGGGGTGATCGACGGGTATGATGAGGCGCCGGTCGTGGCCCATATGAAAGGCCGGGAAATCAATATCGCTGTTGATCTTGGCCTCGGCAAAGGCCGGGCGACTGCATGGACCTGTGATCTGACGCACGGTTACATCGACATCAACGGCTCCTACAGGAGCTGACAGGGTGGCGGATGGAGCACGGCCGGAACGGCCTCCGTTCAGCTTTCGGGCGCGGAGCAGCGGGGCGGAGATAGCCCGTACGGCATCAGGCCAGACTTCATCCGAAACGCCTGCCTTCAAGCCGCTCCGTACGGAGCGGCTTATTCTGCGCCCATTTTCCCCCGAGGATGCGCCGGCCTTGCACCGGCTGATCAATGACTGGGAAATCAGCCGCACTCTGGCGGAGGTTCCGTTCCCTTATCCGCGCAGTCTGGCCGATGAGTGGATCGGTTCCACCTTGCGGGGTATCCGGGATGGCACGGCATGGCATCTCGGCATTACCGGCCATGAAGGTTATGAGCCAGCTCCCAAGGAGACCCTGATCGGCGGTGTCGGCCTGCGTCTGCTGCCGGAAGGGCGTGGCAGCCTCCGGCAGGCTGGGCGGGCGGCGACCATTGGCTACTGGGTCGGACGGCGTTTCTGGGGTCACGGGGTGGCGACCGAGGCGGTCGGAAGGCTGTGTCGCTGGGCCATGGCCAATCTGCCGATCAACCGGCTGGAAGCGACGGCTGACCGCGATAATCTGGCCTCGATCGCGGTGCTGAAGCGGATTGGCTTCAGGGAAGTCGGGGCGGGCGTCAAAACTTTTCGCTCCCGGGCCGGAGAGGTGCCGGTGCTTCATTTCGAGGCGCTGCGCGATGATCTGTTCGGAGCACCCGATGCGGGCCTGCCGCGTGGGCGGGAACAGGCAATCCCTCCGCAACCGGATATAATGCCGGGTACGGTGTCTGCCAATCTGCCAGTCCTGCTGGTGGTTGCGGCGGCGCTGGTGAATGCTCAGGGAGAAATCCTGCTGGCCCGTCGTCCGGAAGGGCGCAGCATGGCGGGGCTGTGGGAGTTCCCCGGAGGCAAGGTGGAGCCTGGAGAAACCCCTGAACAGGCCCTGATCCGTGAATTGCGGGAGGAGTTGGGGGTGGATGCGTCTGCCGGATGTCTGGCACCTCTGGCCTTTGCCAGCCATGCGTATGAAAAATTTCATCTTTTGATGCCGCTTTACGCATGTCGTCGCTGGCAGGGCGTGCCGAGACCACGAGAGGAGCAGGCTCTGGCATGGGTGCTGCCGGATCAGCTCGACCGCTACCCGATGCCGCCGGCTGATATACCGCTCATCCCTATATTGCGGGATTTGCTCTGAGCCTTCACTCTGGCTGCATGAGCCATACATCTTCTGCGCAAGGCGCGTGTCTGCTGGTGATCGGTAACGAGATTCTCTCGGGCCGTACGCAGGACAGGAATATCCAGTTTCTGGCCCTTGCCCTGGGTGAGCACGGATTGCCGCTGCGGGAGGTCAGGGTTATTCCGGATGTGCGGGAAACCATTATCGCCACTGTGAATGAAACCCGTGCCCGTTTTGCCCATGTGCTGACCACGGGTGGTATCGGCCCTACTCATGACGACATCACCAGCGAATGTGTGGCGGCGGCTTTCGGCGTTCCGTGGGAGCCTCATCCGGAAGCATGGGCCTTGATGGAGGCGCATTATCCGCCGGGTGGCTTCAATGCCGCACGTCAGCGTATGGCGACAATGCCGAGAGGGGCGACGCTGATTGCCAATCCGGTCTCTCTCGCGCCGGGGTTCAGCATTGGCAATGTGCATGTTATGGCCGGTATCCCGTCCGTTATGCAGGCGATGTTTCAGGATCTGGTCAGGCGTCTGCCCGCAGGGTTACCAGTTTTGTCTCGCACCGTTCATGCGTGGAACATCGCGGAGGGCACTATTGCTGCTGATCTGGCGGCTTTGCAACTGCGTTGGCCGGATGTGGAAATAGGAAGCTATCCGTTCCAGAAAGAGGAAAACGGAAAGAAGCGTATTTACGGCATCGCTATTGTTGCAAAGGGCACTGATCCCCGGCAATTGGATGAAATTGCAGTTTCTGTTATAGAATTATTTAAAAAATTTAATGTTTCTCCTGTTTTGGGAGAATTGGATCGATCCTCTTCATAAACAATATAAATATTTTTTGTATTTGTTGCAATTTATTGTGCTGATTTTTAATCAAGCAGTTTATAATATGGATAAAATTATCTGCTTATATTAGTCAGGAATAGAATCGGATGTCTGCCTCTTCGAATGAAACACAAGGCTGGAATATTTATTCTGATTCTGCTGAAGCAGTGACGATACCACTGCTTTTCCATTCCAAAAACAGCCCATATGTCACGCCGGATTTCAGTCAGTTTACGGCAACTGGCACGCTGAATGTCAGAGTTTGGGTCGTCGGATTGGCCGGGCAGGCGGCCAACGGTGCATTAACCGCGGCCCCTGTGCCAACGGTGTCGTCGCAGGAGATCCACAACATGACATCGACTTTTACGGTCGATACAGGCTCTTTCCCGACTGTCATGCCACTGAGCCTGGTTCAGGCTGCGTTGTCCGGCTTTACGGAAGCGCAGTTACAGACCTATCCGCCCGGTTCCATCACATATGGCAGCGATAATGTCAGTATTACTGGCTACTACGTGCCGTTGACCCTGGCTTTTGCCGATGCAACCGATAGCAGTGGACAGCCACTCACGACGACGTTCAAGGTTCTCGTATCTGATAATAGTCAAGCGCATATGATGGGTTTACGCTTCGATTATGATTCGACGACGCAGCAAAACTATACGTCTGCCTACAGCGCTCTCATGAATCTTGCCCCGATGCAGTCGGGGGCTATGACGCGTGGCTATATCATCAGTCAGGATGGTCTTACTGTCGGACTGAATCAGGCAAATGCGGGCAGTGGATGGGCTTTTATTAAACTGGCTCCCGCATCACAATCCGGCGACTGGCTGGCGCCGCCGGTGACGGCTACTGTGAACGGAAAAACACTCCCTGCGTCCTCATTGCTGATCGATACGGGTCTGGATGAGATGTTCCTCAAATACGATGGGGCAAGCAGGTTGCCTGCCAACAGCACCATTACTCTTTCCATGTTGGGATCCAACGGTGCTGTTCAATATTCGTTCAATACCGGTACAACCACCGGTGTGGCGCCTTCTTTTGTCAGCGTAGGCAATCCATCATCAAATGGCCCCTTCGTGAATACCGGCCTTCATGCTTTGGCGGGCTTCGATGTATTGTATGATGAGGCAAACGGACTGTTCGGATTAAGGGCCAATGGTCACTCGCCCCAATCATCGGTCTCGTTCGAGCCGGTTTTCTCACTGTCCGGCAATATGAGTGTTCCGGCTGGTTTTCAATCTTCCCAATCCATTCTCCTGACAGGTCCGGCAGCCTTGCAGGGGGCTGGAGACATGTCCCTGGATGGTACGATTTCTGGTAATGGCCTTCTGACAGTGAAGGCTCCCGGGACTGTGACCGTGTCGGGTAATAATACGTATAGTGGCGGTACGGTTCTGGACGGTGCCAGCGTTGCTGTAAGCTCGGCTTCCGGTCTGGGAACGGGCGGCGTTGCAATGGTTGCGGGTTCGGCGAATGCGCTTTCCCTGACCAGTGGGAGCGCCACGGTCTGGAGCGCAGGCGTGGATACGATCAGTGCCGGCATGGCATCGGTTAAGGTTGCAGCCAGCGGGGTTGGTAAGCTCACATTCGTGGGAGGAAAGGAGGCATCCCAGATTTACGGGGGTGGTGGCGCCATGACTGTTTTCGGTGGTGAGGGAGATGGCATGTTCGCTGCTGGTGGTGCAGGGAGCGTGATCGTCAATGGTGCAGGCAACGCCACGGTGATCGGAGGAGGCGGGAACGCTGTTTTTGGCGGCAGCGGAGCGGCCCTGATTTTTGGTGGTGCGCAGGGGGCGGACAGCATCATCGGAGGCAGTGGCAGCAGCACCATTGTCGGGCAGTCAGGCGATCATATTGTCGGGGAGGCGGGCAATATGCTGGTCTTCGGCAGCAATAGCGCCACAGATACGATTGTCGGTGGGAATGCAACGACCGTTGTGGGCGGCAGTGCGGGCACGCAGCTTCTTTCCAACGGAAACGCCCTATTCTGGGGTGGCTCTGGAAATGACATGATCTGGGGCGGCTCGGGTAGCACGACCGCGATGCTGGGGAGCGGTGATGATACCATCTATATTGGTAGTGGTACCATGAGCATCGCCGGAGGTTCCGGCCATGATGTCTACACCGTTATTGCAGGGCAGGCCGGTGGCTCGGCGGTCATCTTTGATTTCAATCCAGGTCAGGATTCGCTGGTGCTGCAAGGCTATGATGCCGCGAGTATCGTCAAGAATGTCCAGCCGGGCTATGTGACACTCAGCCTGTCCGATCAGACGACGCTGACCTTTGTGGGGACGGACCCATCCAGCCTGCCTGGTCAGATCACGACCTGATCCGGCCGGATAGCTCAGGCGGCATCAATTGCCGCCTGTTCCTCCGGCGTGCGCAGGGTCAGGGCCAGGGCATGCAGGCCGCCTGCGAATTCGGAGTCCAGCGCTTCGTGCACGGTGCGGGAGCGCTGGACGCGGGATATGCCGCGGAAAACTTCAGAGATCAGTGTCACGTTGAAATGTGTTTCGCCCGTGCTGGCCGGCCCTCGGCTCTGATGACGAAGTCCGGCATGGCCTGCGTGGCGGGCGCTGTCATCCTGCACATCAAGATGAACCGGGTTAAAGCGGGCGCGTAAAACGTCCTCGATCCGCTGTGCACGGCTGCCTTCAGGGTGAGCTTGTTTCTGTATCATGCCGTCAGTATCGCTTTTTTTGCTGTTCTGCGAAAGAGTCTCAGGTGATATTGATCGGACTGCCACAGAACGGGTTGCGTTTCGTGCCTCCCGTTGCACATAAGAGGATATGATGGCCAGACGCGCTCCGCGAACGAGGGCCTACGCGCCCGATCCGGACGCGCCGACCCGTGACTGTGACATGGCTGGCTGTGACATGCCGGCCGCTTATCGTGCACCAAAATCAAGGACCGAGCTGCGTCATTACTGGTGGTTCTGTCTGGAGCATGTGCGCGCCTACAATGCGTCATGGGATTTTTATAAGGGGATGAGCCCAGGGCAGATTGAGGCGCATCTGCGGGCTGATACCGCATGGCAGCGGCCGACCTGGCCTTTGGGCCAAAACGGTGTTCCCGTTGCGCCGGAAGACTTGTTGCGTGATCCGCTGGGCGTGCTACGCGATGGCCCGGCTGCTGCCCCCCGCCGTAAAAAACCGGAGGAGGAGCGGCCCCCCAAAGAATTACGGGAGCCGCTGATGATCATGAGCCTGCCCTGGCCTGTGACCTGGGACGATATCAGAAGCCGCTACAAGGAGCTGGCGAAGAGGTATCATCCCGATGCCAACGGAGGCAGCCGTGATGCCGAGGAGCGGCTGAAAGTCATCAATCAGGCCTATGCCACGCTGCGGCGTGGTCTGGCCGGGGAAACCGCCCGGCATGGAGACGCTTCCGAGCAGGCCGCCTGATTCATGCCTCCCCATTCTGCCGTTTTTGCCTCTTTGTGCCTAATGACGTTACCGTGCTTCCTTCTTGAGACAGGACGAGTTCGCTGATGACCAAGGTTGCCGCCATTTCCGAAACAAGGGATCTGGAGGAGGGGATTGCCCCAACCTCTGCATTGACTGTTCCCGACATCACTCTGCGTGTGAGAGAGGTGTTCGGCATTGATTCCGATATGGAGGTTCCTGCCTTCTCGATCCGGACCGAGCATGTGCCGGAGGCTGACCCGACCTATCGCTTCGATCCGGAAACGACACTGGCCCTGCTGGCGGGTTATGCTCATAATCGCCGGGTGATGGTGCAGGGCTATCACGGTACCGGCAAGTCCACCCATATCGAGCAGGTGGCGGCGCGGCTTAACTGGCCCTGTATCCGCGTCAATCTGGACAGTCATATCAGCCGTATCGACCTGATCGGCAAGGATGCCATCGTACTGAAGGATGGCCGTCAGGTCACGGAATTCCGCGAGGGGATTCTGCCCTGGGCTTTGCAGCATGCCTGTGCGCTGGTGTTCGACGAATACGATGCAGGCCGCCCGGATGTGATGTTCGTGATCCAGCGCGTGCTGGAGGTCGAGGGCAAGCTGACCCTGCTGGACCAGAATCGCGTCATCCGCCCGCATCCTTCCTTCCGTTTGTTTGCGACTGCGAACACGGTCGGGCTGGGTGATACGACCGGCCTGTACCACGGCACCCAGCAGATCAATCAGGGCCAGATGGACCGCTGGAACATTGTCACCACCCTGAATTATCTGCCGCATGCACAGGAGACGGAGATCGTGCTGGCCAAAATGGGCGTGGACGGATCGAAAAATCCGCAGGCTCGCAAGGAAGTGGAAAGCATGGTTGCTCTGGCGGAGCTGACCCGGGCAGGCTTCATCAATGGTGATATTTCCACGGTGATGTCGCCGCGCACGGTGATCACCTGGGCGCAGAATGCACAGATTTTCAAGGATCTCGGTTTTGCATTCCGCGTCACCTTCCTGAACAAATGCGATGAGGCGGAGCGTACGACCGTGGCCGAGTATTATCAGCGCTGCTTTAACGAGGATATTCCGACCGGTCTGTTTAATCGGAAAGCCTTCTGATCGCGGGCAGGCAGACGGGAATGAGCGGCAGCAGGGATAACGGTCCCCCTTCGAAGGATGGCGGCGTGCGGGATGCTGTAAGCCGGGTTGATGAGTTCAAGAAGGCGACTTCCTCGGTCTTCCGCTCCATGGCGGGAACGCCGGAGGCTCAGGTGGCATTCCAGCCCGGCCCGTCGGTGCTGACCGGAAGGCGCGCGCGGCTGCCGATGCCGACGCGCGCCCTGCCGCCGGCCGAAATGGCCAAATTGCGCGGGGCTGCCGATAGTCTGGCCCTGCGGCTGCGCCATCATGACGAGGCCGTGCATCAGAGCCGTCAGCCAACCCAGCCGGAAGCCAGGGAAGTCTACGACGCTCTGGAACAGATGCGGGTGGAAGCCGTCGGCAGCCGTCATATGGCGGGGGTCGCCGCAAATCTGCAGGCCCGCCTGTCCGATGAATGCGAGACGGCTGGCTGTGATCGCATGACAAAGCGGGATCAGCTTCCGCTTTCCCGTGCCCTGTCCCTGCTGGCACGGGAAAAGATGACCGGTGAGCCCCTCCCGGCTTCAGTGCGGCATGTGCTCGATCTTTGGCGACCGCAGTTGGGCCCGGCGGTGCAGGATGCGCTGGCCGATCTGGTGCTGCATCAGGATGATCAGACCGCTTTTGCACGGGTGACACGGCGGCTTCTCTCAACCCTCGATCTGGAGCCATCCTCCTTTGATGAAAGTCAGCCGGACCCGCAGGAGCTGGAAGAAGGCGAGGACGAGGATCAGGGCGAGCAGTCCGGTGCGCAGGATAATGCGCCGGATGGCGAGGGCGAAAGCCGCAAGGAGCAGGACAGTATGCTCGGCGCCAGCCCGCAGGAGCTGGAAGAAACCGACTCCCGCGAGGAAACCGCCGATATTGGCTCTGACGAAGCCGCTGGAGACGGGGAGGACAGTCCGGGTGGCCCTCAGCAGCGGCGGGACATACAGGATGATCCGAACAATACGGTCTATCGCGCTTTCACACAGGCTTATGATGAGGAAGTGGCGGCCGAGGATCTGTGCGACTCAGATGAGCTGACGCGCCTGCGACAGATGCTGGACCAACAGTTGCAGCATCTTCAGGGTGTGGTTTCGAAACTCGCCAATCGTCTTCAGCGTCGCCTTCTGGCACAGCAGACGCGGTCATGGACGTTCGATCTGGAAGACGGGTTGCTGGATGTCAGCCGTCTGGCGCGTGTCGTTGCCAATCCCACCGTGCCGCTCTCCTACAAGCGGGAGCGGGAGACGGAGTTTCGCGATACGGTTGTCACCCTTTTGCTCGATAATTCAGGCTCCATGCGCGGGCGGCCAATTACGGTTGCGGCGATGTGCGGCGATATTCTGGCGCGCACACTGGAACGCTGCGCGGTAAAGGTCGAGGTGCTGGGCTTCACGACCCGCGCATGGAAAGGCGGTCAGAGCCGGGAAGCCTGGGTTGCCGCCGGAAAACCGCGTCTGCCCGGGCGCCTGAACGATCTGCGCCACATCATCTACAAGGCGGCTGATACGCCATGGCGTCGTGCCCGCCGCAATCTCGGCCTGATGCTGCGGGAAGGACTGCTGAAGGAAAATATCGATGGCGAGGCTCTGCAATGGGCCTATCGTCGCCTGCTGGCCCGGCCGGAGCATCGCCGTATCCTGATGGTGATCAGCGATGGCGCACCGGTGGATGACAGCACGCTCTCCGTCAATCCGGGGAACTATCTGGAACGGCATCTGCGTGATGTGATCCGAGAGATCGAGGGACGCAATGCGGTCGAACTGGTAGCCATCGGCATCGGCCATGACGTCACACGTTATTACCGGCGTGCGGTAACGATCGTCGATGCGGAAGAGCTCGGCGGTACGATGATGCGGAAACTGTCGGAACTGTTCGAGGAAGATAACAGGCGCCGATAATGCCGGGCCGCCTGTGTTGTCAGGCGGGAATCGTCTCAAGGCGTTTCGCCAGTCTGACGGCGGTGTGTCCGGCGCTGGCCCGCAGGCTTGGCATCACCAGCAGACAGTCGTCATAGGGTGTCCGAACAGTTTCATCGCCATCATGGGCGATCAGAGTTCCGGCATGTGGAATAATGTGGCCGCCGACGAAAGCCTGTGTAAAGGCGAAGTGGCCGGTACGTGCTATGATCGTATGCGTGACGCTCCAGCATGGTACTGGGGGAGGAATATTCTGTTGTGACGGGATCATCTCCAGCGCCGCCAGCAGATTGAGTACAATCTGGTGCAGAGTTGTCACTGTCTCGGCATGCCAGTGCTGCCCACCTTCCACCAGTAAGGCGGTACGTTTGGTTCCGGCCTCGGAGAACGGGGTATAGTCGATCAGTCTGCGGCCAGTTGCATGTCCGTCATCGGCAATAGGAAGCGCCGGATCTCCCGCCTTACACCCCAGCGCCAGACCGTGTTGATTCCGTCCGCACAGGATCAGTGGCCGCGATGGCCACAACATGGAGTGCAGGTCGATCAGGACATCCGCCGTGTCGATCAGTGGTTTGATTTCTCTGGCGCGGGATAGTTCATAGCCTTCTCGCAATCCGGTGCAGGCTTTGTCACAGGAAGAGGATAGAAGGTCGCTCTGCCACACCCGGTTGAGATCCTCATCAACAAAGCGGCTGGCGATAGGTTGTCGGGGGTCGAAACGTGCAAAAGCGGCCAGATTGGCAAAGCCGAAAGTCAGGCAACCCTGTAATGGCCTGATGCCCTGTCTCAGCAGCTGATCCAGCACAATGGCACCGGCAATTTCATTGCCATGAGTCAGGGCGACCAGCACAACATGAGGGCCAGGTCGAGGCCCGGTGATGCTGGTAAAGCCCTGTATACTGGTATTGCCGATGATCCACGGATCAAGGTCGGGCGTCTCCAGCCGGACGGTCAATTCAGGGATCATGGCAGAGGTGGTCTGCATCACGGTTATGGTCTGAATCGGCGGATGATCAGTCGGGAAGAGTCCATGATTGAAAATCCAACAGGATCGCAATGATTGCAATCAAGGTGGTGATTTTTTGTGCCGAAAACACTGCTTTCGCGTGGGTCCTGATCCGGTGCATTGACGTGCTGATCCATGCACCGGATAGGAAGGACATGGTTGCTTCGTCTGTTGCTACAACCCCCGTTATGCTGCCTGCCATGCAGGGCTGTTCCTCTTCCGTGGAGCCTATGGGGCCTGCCGTGTGTCCTGCTGCCTGGGCTATCTCAGAGCCTTATGCTGGTTTGCAAGCCCAGATCAAAGGTATTGCAGAAGCGTTGGGGCTGGCCCCCGAGATACGCTCTCTGAAGGCGCGCGGGATATGGAAAGGCTTGTCACCTTCCCTCTGGCCGATGCCGTTGCGCGGGATAGAACCAGAGGCGCTGGCGGGGGCGATGCCGGAGATTATTATCGGTGGTGGCGGCATGGCGGCCCGGATCGGCGCGGCATTGAAATCCCGGTACCGGGCAGGGCTTCGTGTGGTGCAGGTCCAGCATCCGCGTATGAATCCGGCCCGGTTCGATGTCGTGCTGGTGGCGGAGCATGATGGACTGACCGGTCCGAATGTTCTGGTGACCCGCAATGCGCTGCATGGCGTGACGCCACAGCGTCTGGCCGAGGCGGCGGCGATATGGGCGCCACGGTTTGCGCATCTGCCTCGCCCGTTGGTGGCCGTTCTGGTGGGTGGCTCCAATGGTCGCTACCGGCTGGATCGGGATGTGGCGGCAGCGTTGGGGGTTGATCTGGCGACCATGATGCAGGCTGATCATGTGGGGGTCGTGCTGACTCCGTCGCGCCGTACCGCGCCGGATGCTGTCTCCGCCCTGCGGCAGGCGCTGGAACCGCGGGGTGGATGGGTCTGGGATGGTGAGGGGGACAATCCTTATTTCGGATTGCTGGCCTGCGCCGACGCTATCGTGACGACCGAAGACAGTGTCTCCATGGTGTCGGAGGCGGTGGCGACTTCTGTGCCGGTCCTGTTGGCGCGGTTGCCGGGCCGTTCGCGTCGGATTGGTCAGTTCAATGATCGGATGATGGCCTGCGGCCGGGTCCGGTTGTTTCGCGGACGGCTGGAGCAATGGGCGACGGAGCCGCTGGATGATACGCCTGCGGTGGCGGCAGAGCTGCGCCATCGTCTGAATATCTGAGTCAAGGATTGGAAGACGGGTATGCTGGATATCAGAACCTTTGATAACCGCCAGGGTGGCAACGTTCTCTACAAGGCGCTGGCGCATCCTCTGGCGGCGGAGGCAGCCTCCCGTCTGACCCGTCAGTTGGCGGGCAAGGGGGAGGTCGCCGTCTTCGATCCCGAGGGAATCGCCCGGACCCTGTTCGTCATGCTGCCCGAACTACCGCCGGTGGAAGCACTATATGTGCAGGATACGGAACGCCTGCAGGAGCCGGATGTGCGTCCGGTGACCGATCTGCCGCGCAGCGGCGCGAAGATCGTGCTGGTGGCGACGTTCGATACGATGCGGTTGGCCGACCGTCTTGAATCTCTGATGCCCGAGGGGGCGGAGCTGGTCACGCTGGCGGATATCCGTATTCCGGAGGCACTGCAGACCGCGCCGCGCTATCTCGACAGGCTGAATTTTGCGACCAATTTTGCGTTTTTCCGGGACCAGAATGGTCTTTCCACCAGATTGGTCACCGCCAATTACTGGGCCGGATACGGTGCAAACTCGGTCCGGCTGTGGCTGCGTCTGTTTGCGCAGGATGGATCGGTGCTGGCAACGTGGGAACAGCCGGTGCCTGCCGGTCCCGGTGGTATTGTCATTGACAGCCGCGAGGTGAGGGCACGCTTCAATCTGCCTGAATTCACCGGCCAGCTTTTCATCCATGCCATCGGTGTTGCCGGGCATGATGTGGTGAAATACGCCGTGGATACTTATGGCGGTGATTCATTATCCTGCACCCATGATGCCAATGCATGGCCGTCTGAACGCTATGCCGGTCTGCCCGCCCCGCGTGAGGATGAGCGTGTGATCCTGTGGGTGCAGAACAGTCACGCCGTGCCGATTCCGGCGGGAGCCATCGCGCTGGATCGCATGGGCGCGGAAAAACCGGTGGCGCTGGATCGGGTTATTCCTCCTTTCGCGACCGAGGCGCTGGATGTTGCCGCGCTGCTGCCTGGTCTGCACTGGCCTGCTCAGGTGGAGATTCTGGCAGGCCGCCATGTGGTCAGACCGCGCTATGAGGTGATCCGCGGTGCATTGACCCGCATTGCGCATCCGAATGTGGAGCGCGCCGATCTGCGGCCCGATCCGGGCATCCGTACCCTGTCGCCATTGCTGGGGAGGGGCTATCTGCTGCCATTCCCGATCCTGCCGCGTCGGTATTTCCGCAGTATCGCCCAGCCGACCCCGATGGCGCATGAGCAGAACTCGCTGCCGCTCCGGCTCGATCTGTTCACGCCGGACGGGAAGAAGGTGGCGGAGCATTTTCTGGGGAACCTGCCGCGTCACCATGGCCTGGCGCTCGATCTGGACACTATTCTGCCGGAGGACGCGCTGCCGGAGGGTGGCCATGGCGAGCTGGTCTATGACTTCCGTGAGGGTGGGGAGGCCGATGGCTGGCTGCACGGCCTGTTCCGTTACGAGCATCGCGTCTCCGGTCATGCGGCGGAGACCAGCTTCGGCGCACATATCTACAACACGGCGATGACTTATCGCGGGGAGCCGCAATCCTATTCCGGGCCACCGCCGGGCCTGTCCACGCGGCTGTTCCTGAAACTGGGCTCGGATGGGCTGGAGAGCTTCGCGCATCTGATCTATCCGGCTTCCGCGCCGTGGCGCACGCTGTCCCGTACTTCCCTGCTGCTGTATGATGCGGAGGGCAAGGTGATTGCCGAGGAATCCCTTGCGATTCCCTGCTCCGGCAGTCATGTGGTGCGACCCCACCGTATTTTTGGTCCGACGCTGATGGAGGTGGCGGGAAGGGGCGGATATGTGCTGATCCGTGACCGTACCTGTCGACTGTTCGGCTATCATGGTCTTGAGCGGGCGGATGCTTTCTCGCTGGATCATATGTTCGGATTCTGAGGCTTACCTTCGCAGACAGGTCGGCGCAGTCCGGCCACAAAAAGGAACGGATCTTTGCCTGCCAACGGAAACTCTCCAGTTGCGGTTGAACTGATCGCAGTGCTGGCGGCGGTCTCTGATGGTGATCCGCAGATGCTGACGGTGCAGGAAGGGCACGCTCTTCCTTCCGGCCCGTTTGAGGAAGGGCATCGCTCGCTTCAGGCTGGCACACGCTCCTGGGTGGAGCGGCAGACCGGCCATCCGCTGGGGTATATCGAGCAGCTTTACACTTTCGCTGATCATGACCGTGCCGGGGATGGCCGCCGGGCAATTTCCATTTCCTATCTCGGGTTGACCCGCATGGCGGAGCGGGAGGCGGGTTGGCGCAACTGGTATGCCTATTTCCCGTGGGAAGACCGGCGCGAGACAGGCGGGGTCGCGCTGGGGGCGGAGATCGCCCGGCGTCTGGAAACATGGATCGCCGGAGCCGAGGGAATGCTCCGCCAGCAGCGGAAATTGCGACGCGATGCCGCCTTTGGCACCGGTGGAGAGAAGTGGAACGAGGAACTCGTTCTGCAACGTTATGAGCTTTTGTACGAAGCGGGGCTGGTGGCCGAATCCCGTGCTCCGACAGCCGGGCGTGTGCCGGGAATATCTATGCTGTATGACCATCGCCGTATTCTGGCGACCGCAATTGCAAGGCTGCGGGCCAAGATCAAATACCGCCCGGTGGTGTTTGAACTGATGCCGGATGCTTTTACACTCGGTCAGCTTCAGGTGGCGATGGAGGCTCTGGCCGGACACCGCTTGCACAAGCAGAACTTTCGTCGCCAGATGGAGCAGCAGGAACTGGTCGAGGAAACAGGCGCCATGGCAGTCCAGACAGGTGGCCGCCCTGCGAAACTGTACCGCTTCCGGGGCGCTGTGATGCGGGAGCGGAGTATGGCTGGTTCCAAACTGCCCCTGGCCCGGGTACCCTGACTGTTTCAGCTTGTCGGGCTATCGGTGCCGGGTATCCGGATCGGATCAGATCGGATCAGAAATAAAAGAAAGGGAGCATGCATTCATGGCCGGAAAAATGCTGGATTGGGCTGCCTATCGGGGCCAGTTGGGCGGTGAACTGGGAAAGCTGGCGAAGGTTAACCCGGATGTCCTGAAAGGCCACGATATTCTCGCGGCGGCAGCGCCGTCTCCGAATGTGCTGGATGCCAAAACAAGGGAACTGATCGCACTGGCTGTCGCTGTGACGACACGCTGCGATGGTTGTCTGGCATTCCATACCGAGGCCGCCCGCAAGGCGGGCGCCACGAAAGAAGAAGTAGCCGAAGCTTTGGGGGTTGCTATCGCCCTGAATACCGGCGCGGCTCTGGTCTATTCTGCCCGCGCCATGGATGCGTTTGGTGAGCAGGGGACCGAGCCTGGGTGAAAAGCCAGCCACCGCTTCCATGCGAAGCAGATGGCAAGGCGTCCATTGACCGGCCATGTGTTACGCAGGCAGATTGGCTTTCGCGCAGAGTGTGACGCTCAGCGGAGTGAGCAGACTGCGACGATCTGTAACGAGGCTGGCTATAATGAGGGCTGGAACGTATGCAATTATTCAAAGCCGGACTGATCATGGGAATCCTGCTGGCCTCCAGCCATGCCCATGCCCAGCTCAATCCGTTTCACACCAGCGTTGACGGTTCATCCCTCAACAAGAGCGATCTGGCCACTCTTGGTAAGGCAGCGGGACCGCTTTTCGGAAACGAGCCTCTGTTCAACGGTTCAACCCAACCGTGGTCCAATCCCAAAACCGGTAACAGCGGCACGCTGACCCTGATCGAACAGTACCAAAAGGACGGAATGCCCTGCCGCAAGATCAGGTATGACGTCATGCTGAAAAGGCGCAATGCTCCGAATGTCTATACGCTCGACTGGTGTAAGACAGCGCAAGGCGTGTGGAAAACACGCTGATTTCCAACTGTACGAGGCTGGATAAAGGGGCCGCGACCGGATTGGTCCTGCCCCTTTTCTGTCTGTCATGACCGGGTCAGTGTTTCAACCATGGCATAATCCTGCCGGTAATAATGACGGATAATCCGGCGGGCTTCGGGTGAAACCTCAATCATTGTAGCGTGGGACGGATTGAAGGGCTTGCGGAATATGGCCGCTTCTTTCGCACCGACCAGATCGACCATCGCATCATGCAATTGGCTGAGTTCAATAGCATGGGAATAGCGGATCGGATGCAGATGCCGATATTGCGGCACGACATGCGGATCGCCGTTCAACGAAGCAAAAACAGCAAATTTCTCAAATGTTGACGGCTCTTCCCGCATGATATGTCGATATCGCGCGATCAGATCCTCTGCATTGTGTCGGTCAAGAATTTTATTGCGAAACAGGCTGACAAGGCGCGCTTCAGGATCACGCCAGACAAAGATGCGGGCATCGTAACGGCCGTATGGCCAGCGTTTGTATATCCGCGGAATATGCCCAATGCGTATTTCGGGATCGAGACCCATCGCAGCCTTGAAGCTGCTGCACCCGTTTTTGCGAATATAGGCATACAGAATACGCTTTCCGCCCAGTATGAAGCTCAGATGCTGTCTGCCGGGCCAGAAGCGCCCGCGATTGTCGAAAGGCACTGTTGCTGTGGATGGGATCGGGTGCGTCGTCAGGGGTTTGCTCCCAGTGTGCGGGTGAGGAAGCCCAAGCTATATGTGCGCAGGGTGTAAGGGGCTGATATAAATTGAAACGATGTGTTGCAGGATCGGGTTCGCTTCACTTTTATCAGTCAGTGTGGAAAACCCCTTGACAGCATTTATGCTCATTTATAGCATAATGGACGCAACAAAGGTCGGTCTTTTATCTTAATATGCTCACAAAGAGCATAATGGGAGGCGTGCTTGCTGGATTCGATCGAAAACGTTTCAATGCTTTACGACCGCGTAAGGCGCGTCATTCCCCCCATGGAATGGCCTGCTTTTGAAGGCGATATCGAGGCGATCCTGCGGCTGAAGCGGGAACGCAACGCAGTGATTCTGGCGCATAACTACCAGACGCCGGAAATCTTCCACTGTGTGTCCGATATTGTCGGTGACAGCCTGAAACTTGCGCGGGAAGCGCAGTTCGTCGATGCTGATGTCATCGTGCTGGCAGGCGTGCACTTCATGGCGGAGACGGCAAAGCTGCTTAACCCGTCCAAGACCGTGCTGATTCCCGATCTGGAGGCTGGCTGTTCGCTGGCTGACAGCATCACGGCGGCTGATGTACGGCTGATGCGTGAGCGTTATCCTGGCGTTCCGGTGGTGACCTATGTCAACACCTCGGCGGCGGTGAAGGCGGAGAGCGATCTGTGCTGCACGTCCGGCAATGCACGTAAAATCGTGGAGCGGCTGGCGCAGGAAGGCCATGAGCGCGTCATGATGATCCCTGACGAGTATCTGGCGCAGAACATAGCCAACGAAACCGGCGTCAACATCATCACCTGGGCCGGGCATTGCGAGGTGCATGAACGCTTCACGCCTGAACAGATCAGGGAGTTGCGGGCGGAAAACCCCGGTGTTGTCGTGCTGGCGCACCCGGAATGCCCGCCGGACGTGGTGGCGGAGGCCGATTATGCAGGCTCGACCGCAGGCATGTCGGATTATGTGGCGCACAACAAGCCGGGCCGTGTCGTTCTGATCACGGAGTGCTCGATGAGTGATAATGTGGCCGTGCATCACCCGGATGTAGAATTCGTCCGCCCGTGCAATCTGTGCCCGCATATGAAACGGGTCACTCTGGCCAATATCCGGCACAGTCTGGAAACGATGACCCATGAGGTAACCATCGATGCCTCCGTCGCCGACAGGGCGCGGCAGGCCGTGGAGCGCATGCTGGCGATCTGAACCGCTTCGATCCGGTTGCCCTTTCGCCATGCCGGCACTGTTGGAGTCCAGACATATGGATCAATCATCCCTCGATGGGCGGGTTGTCATCATAGGGGCGGGGCTGGCCGGGCTGATGACAGGCTTGCGGCTGGCGCCTGTTCCTTCTGTCGTGCTGAGCGTTGCTCCGTTCGGGGAGCAGGCGGCAAGCGGCTGGGCGCAGGGAGGAATCGCTTCTGCGCTTGGTCCGGATGATTCTCCGGCTTTACATGCTCAGGATACTCTGGCGGCAGGGGATGGACTCTGCGACCCTGATATGGTGGCCCGGATCACCGCTGCTGCTCCGGCAGCGGTGGAGGCGCTGGCGGAGCTGGGCGCCCGGTTTGATAGGGATGAGGCTGGCGCTTTCAGGCTGGGACTGGAAGCAGCCCATAGTCGCCGTCGCATCGTCCATGCGCAGGGCGATGGCAGTGGACGAGAGATTCTCCGCGCCGTGCTCACGGCAGCCAGAAACGAATCGTCGATAACGCTGCTGGATTGTGCGCGGGCGGTACGGCTGATCACCGTCAATGGTGCCGTGGCCGGTTTGCTGTTTGTGCGGGACGGAGCATTTCATTGTATCCGCACCGGCCGCGTGGTGATTGCCACCGGTGGCGTTGGCGGTCTGTATGCCCATACCACCAATCCGAAAGGAGCAACGGGAGCCGGGCTTGCTCTTGCGGCGCGGGCCGGAGCGTTGCTGGGGGATATGGAGTTCGTGCAGTTTCATCCCACTGCTTTTGATGCCGGACGCGATCCGATGCCGCTGATCAGCGAGGCCGTCCGCGGTGAAGGGGCCGCCCTGATCGACGAGACAGGAGACCGTTTTCTTCCTGACGATCTGGCGCCGAGGGATGTGGTGTCGCGTGGCGTTTTCCGGCGTCTCGCTGAAGGCCATCGCGTTTACCTTGACGCAAGAAAGGCGGTCGGTGCCCGTTTTCCGGTTCGCTTTCCGGCTATTGATGCCATTTGTCGGGAGGCAGGTCTCGATCCGTCATTGCAGCCAATACCGATCCGTCCCGCCGCGCATTACCACATGGGTGGTATCGTGGTGGATAAGGAAGGCAGAAGCTCCGTTCCCGGCCTGTGGGCGTGCGGTGAGGCGGCGTGCACAGGGCTGCATGGAGCCAACCGTCTGGCGAGCAATTCGTTGCTGGAGGCCGCCGTCACCGGTGGCTGGGTTGCGGAGAGCATCGCGGCGCAGACGGCGCCGCCTGTTGTGCCGCTGCTGCCAGCGCCTGCCATGCCTGATGCGATCACATGTGGCGCCAGCGATGCCGTGCGTGCCGTGATGAGTTGTGATGTCGGCGTCCTGCGCGATCATGCGGGACTGAGCCGGGCTATTGCAGCCCTTCGCCCCCTTGCGGAGCATGATGATGCGGCCCTGATCGGATTGATGATTGCCGATGCTGCGTTGGCGCGGAAAGAAAGTCGCGGGGGGCATGCAAGGGATGATTATCCTTCGACTTTGCCTCCATCCCGGCGCAGTGACTCGGCGGTAGCGGTGCTGAGGCGTACTGCCTGTGTGATGAATGCTCAGGCAAGGCCGGACAGTCCGGCAGTGCCGAAACGGGAGGTATCATGACCCCTTTGCCCGATCTGTTGCTGGAACCACTGGTCCGTGCCGCTTTGCTGGAGGATCTGGGCCGGGCGGGGGACGTGACCACGGATGCCGTCATCCCGGCGACGCAGACCGCGCGCGTGGCTTTGCAAGCACGTCAGCCTGGGGTTATTGCCGGGCTTGACCTTGCCAGGCTCGCTTTTCATCTGGTGGAACCGCGGATCCATTTTTCTATCCATGTTCCTGATGGTGGCCGGGTGATGCCGGGTGATGCCATTGCCACTATTGACGGTCCTGCACGCGGGTTGCTGACCGGGGAGCGGGTTGCCCTGAATTTTCTGGGGCATCTCAGTGGTATTGCGACGGCAACAGCCGGAATTGCCGATGCGATTGCTCATACCAAAGCGCGTATATGCTGCACACGAAAGACGACACCAGGATTGCGTGCCGTCGAGAAATATGCAGTGCGTGCCGGTGGAGGCAGCAATCATCGCTTTGGTCTCGATGATGCGGTGTTGATCAAGGACAATCACATCGCCATTGCCGGTGGCGTTGCGACAGCTATTGAGCGGGCACGTGCCAGCATCGGCCATCTGGTCAAAATTGAGGTCGAGGTGGATACACTGGCGCAACTGCATCAGGTGCTGGAATACGATATTGATGCCGTACTGCTGGATAATATGGACCCGGCCACTCTGCGGCAGGCAGTGGGGATCATCAATGGCCGCGCCATTGCTGAGGCCTCGGGGCGGATTACGCCGCAGACAGCGCCAGCCATAGCTGAAAGCGGGGTAGATCTGATTTCAGCCGGATGGCTGACTCATAGCGCTGCGGTACTGGATATCGGGCTGGATTTTCTGGACTGACGACCGGGTTTTCAGTCAACAGGAAGATCGGCTGTGGCAGATGCGTTCATCCGCCACAGCACTGGTATCAGGCAGCTATTTTCTGTCCGTTTTCCAAGGCACGCACCAGGGGGATGACCTGCTCCCCGAATGCTTTCAGCTCCTCCTGGAAATGAAGGAAGCCAGTCAGGACAAGGTCTACACCAAGCGATTTCAGATGCAGGATGCGTTCTGCAATCTGTTGCGGCGTGCCGATCAGATTGGTGCGGAAGCCGTCATTATACTGCACCAGATCTTCAAACTTGCTGTCCTGCCACATGCCTTTTCCATCCGGAGATGACTGGCCGGCCTGTTTGACGGCAGTGCCGAATGCCTCGACTGCTTCCTTGTCCGCAGCGCCAACGATGCGGGCAAGTTCTTCGCGTGCTTCCTGTTCGCTGTTGCGTGCAATGACGAAAGCATTGACAGCAAATTTGACGGTTCGGCCGTTTTCCGCTGCCAGAGCACGGACCTTTGTGATCTGTTCTTTTAACCCATCCGGGTTATTTCCGTTCATGAAATACCAATCGGAAACCGCGCCTGCGTTACGCTGTGCCGCGCTGGAATTTCCGCCCTGGAAAATCTCCGGATGCGGTTTGCTGAGCGGTTTCGGATTGAGCGTAAAATCGTTGATCGTATAGAACTCACCATCATAGCTGAAATGGTCAGTGGTCCAGATTCCCTTGAGAATATCAATAAATTCACGAGAGCGACGATAACGGGCCTCATGATCCGGCCAGCCAAGCCCCATGGCTTCCTGTTCACCCTGAAACCATCCGCTGACAATATTGACCGACCAGCGACTATTAAAAAGATGATCGGCTGTGGCTCCGATTTTGGCGACCACCGCGGGATGCCACGGTCCAGGCAGAATGGCGGTGATCACGTGCAGCTTTTTCGTGGCCCCCAGCAAAGCAGCGGAAAACGTCGTGCTTTCATGCTGGGATTCAGCGCCATAGCTGCCGATGAAACGAATCTGGGTCAGTGCATAATCAAAACCGACTTCTTCGGCCGTGCGCGCAAGCTCGACATTGTAGTCGATTCCCCAATGCGTTCGCTGGGGAATTTTACTGACCACCAGACCACCGCTGACATTCGGTACCCAGTAGGCAAATTTTAACTGGCTCATTGTCGTACTCTCAGCTCCAGGCATGCAGGGGAGGATTGATGCCATTCAGGTAGTAATTGCCAATGGCCGCATATTTCCAGCGCACAGGATCGTGCAGCGTATGAGTCCGCGCATTCCGCCAGTGGCGATCAAAATTGTATTTGCCATCCGTGGAGGAGGTTCCCCCCAGTTCGAAGAGTTTGTTGGTGGCTTCAATAGCTATTTCTGTTGTCAGAACCTTTGATTCGGCGGTGATAATCTGCGCACGGGCCACGGTATCCGTGGTCGGATTGGCGACAGCCTCATCAATGGCGTGGCCTGCTTTTTCCAGTATGGCCAATGCGGCATTCAGACGAATCTGAAGGGAAGCAACCGTCTGAATGGTGTAGGGATCTTCCCAGGCATTATCCTGTCCGGCGTCAATCCAGGGACGTGCCTTCTCCCGGACGAACTGGATGGTGTCCTTGATGGCGGCTTCGGCGATGCCGGCATCGACAGCCGCCTGAATGATCTGGAAGATAGCGCTTTCCGCCTGCACCGTGGCCGGATCATAGGCTTTGAAACCGGCGATAAGATGGGTTTTGGGCACCCTGACATGATCGATCAGCACAGTGCCGCTGGCTGTGCCACGCTGGCCGAAAGCAGACCAGTCATTGATGACTGTCAGACCCGGTGCGTTACGATCGGCAATGGCATACCATGCGCGGTTCTGATCATCCAGCGCCACAATCGGCACGAGATGCGCCAGCAATGCACCGCTGGAATAGTATTTGCGCCCGGTGACGATGACATGATCACCATCATCGGTAAAACGTGTGACAAATTCAGCAACGTTCTTGGTTCCCCGTTCCGAGAATGCATTGCCGAGACGTGTGCCCCGCAGAATCTTCTCGAACAGGATCGATTGTTGTTCCGGTGTTCCGTTGGCGCGGATGGAGAAGACGATGCCCAGGTGATTCTGGGTGATCTGGCCAATGGAGGGGTCGGCTGCGGAAATGATCCTGATGACTTCAGCCACGGTCGCATAGGAAACATCTGCGCCACCGAAAGCACGGGGCACATTGATCGCCCATAGACCAGACTGGGAATATTCATCCAGTTCATCCCTGGGAATGGCTGAATGTCGGTCTCGTTCCGATGCGCCTTCCGCAAAGCGTGCTGCAAGGCGGTGAGCGACTTCGATCGCTTCCGCATCGCTGGCAATGACATGGGCGGGCTGAGCTGGACGCGGCACGCCGGGAACTCCCCGCTCACCGCTTCCTACCCGATGCGGCGTGGAAGATGTGTCTGGGGTCGATACTGTCCGCAGGCTTGCGGGATCGAGTTCCGTCACGCTCATGATCGGCTCCGGTATTTACTTATCTTGATCGTTTAATTTTTAAGATACGATTATCAGAGTGCATAAGGGGCGACTATGCAAGAGGAAATTTGCAAACTATGATGGTTTTGAATTAATAACTAAAAATAATAGTGAAATTGATCTGGAAATTCTCAAGCGATGCTCGTGCAGCCTGAACCCGCAAAAGAATTACAGCCTATCAGGGATCATGGGGTGTGCAGACATATTGCCCTGATCGGTTGTGGTCTGTCCGGAGCTGCTTTTCTGGCCCATCTTATCCGTGATCATCCTGATTTTTCAGGCAGAATCACGGTGTTGGAGCCTTCAGAAAAGCTGGGGGCCGGGTTGGCGTATGGCACATCCGACCCTGTCCACCGCACCAATGTCGCGGCAGCCCGTATGTCGCTTTTTCCAGACCTGCCTGATCATTTTGATGAATGGCTCAGACAGAGAAACGTGCCCCAGAGTGATGCGCACTCCACGATGGAGGATGGAAGGATATACGCCAGAAGATCGGTATTTGGGGATTATGTCGATGATACGATCCGCTCCATGATAGAAGCCGCCTCTGGAAGGGTTATAGTTCGTCATCTTCGGCTGCGTGCTATGTCGGCATCCCGCAATCAGACTGGTTGGGGGATTACGCTGGAAGATGGATCGCTCATTGCAGCGGATATTCTGGTGTTGGGCGTCAGTCACACCGCCCCTGACTTGCCCGCAGCTCTGCGCGGATTGGCGGGAGAAAAGGGATTGGTCGCCGATCCGTGGCGGCCTGACGCATTGGCGGATGTTGCGCCTGATGCGCCGGTTTGCATTATCGGCACGGGGCTGACAGCGTGCGACGTGATCGCCTCCCTGCGGGCGCGGGGGCATCGCGCGCCCATGACCGCCTTGTCCCGCCGCGGATTACTACCCCGCCCACGGACTCTTCTGCCGGTTGAGGCTGCTGGAGATTTCAGCACCGAGCCTGCCCGCACGGCTTCATCTCTGCTGCGCCGTATCCGCAGCACCATTGCTGCGGGTGAAGCACAGGGGCGCCCATGGGAGGATGTGATTGATGCGCTGCGTGTTCAGGCTCCCGTCGTATGGGGTGCTCTGGAGACAGCGGAAAAACGGCGTCTGTTACGACATGTGCGGCCATTCTGGGATGTACACCGTTTCCAGTGCGCTCCTCAGATCGATGCTGTGGTCAGACAAGGGCTGGAGGAGGGCTGGTTGACAGTACGGGCCGCATCATTGGTCTCGGCGGTCAGTGAGAAATCCGGTGACATTGTGATCACGTCCCGCCCAAGGGGGCAGGCAGATATCAGCCGCCTGACCGTACGGGCCGTCGTGAACTGCACCGGCCCGGGCCATCGCTCGGTGGTAGAGGTGCATCCGGTTCTGCATGCGTTGGCGCAGCAAGGCGCATTACGCTCCGACCCTTGCCGTCTGGGTATTGATGTGGATTGGGAAAGCCGGGTGCTGGATCGTGACGGTACGGCGTGGCCCGATGCCTTTGTCGTAGGACCGCTGGCCCGTGGCACACATGGAGAGCTGATGGGATTGCCGCAGGTCACAACGCAGCCGAAGGCTGTGGCGGCGACGGTTGCGGCGCTCGCTGCAAAGAGTGTTGCCCGTGATGTGCCCGCGGATGCAGAGGCATGATGCGGAGAGGAAGGAAAAGACGGGGCTTTTCAGCCGCTTTTCCTTCCTTTTGGTGAGATACTTATCTGTGGCTGGTCTCTACTGTCATCGTATGCAGTAGAATTGCGACATTGCGATCGTCGGCCGAATACATAACGGATGATGGTTTCACTGCATCAGGCAGCACGAATTTCAGGACAACGACGCCATTTTTTTCCTTGTCCTCTGACGGAGCCGGGATGGTGGCTTCGAACCGGTCATCCCACTTGCTCGTTGTGAACCAGCCAATGAAATGCTGATTGGCGAATAATCCGATGCGCTGCCTGTCATGATGTCTGGCAGTGAAAGCAGCCAGACTGAAGGAAAGGTGGAGGGGATAGGTGGCTCCTTCGGGCAGGCGGAAACGGATCCATGCATTGGCCCCGTCGCTCCATGTGCCTGTTGCTGCCGGATTGGACCATCCTTTGCCGAGCAGATGGAGGCCCTCTCCCTCTGCACCGAACGAGATTGCTTTCCCGAGAGCGATTGGCCGCAGATTTGTGGCGACTGCAGCCGGGTCTGTCCAGATGGAGTAAGGCCAGACCATGATGGTATTGTCTTCATAATGCAGGATACGGGCAGGTGGTCCGAACTGCTGCACAGCCGTTTCCTCGCAATGGCCGGCTTTTCCGCAGTCGAACCAATGATGCGGCACGATCAGAAACAGCTCTTTTGCGTCGGGCGGGATATCACTGGCTTCGTACCAGGTATCGGAGGTTTGGGCGCCTCCTTCTGTAATATGGCCGCTTACAGCTTCCGCATGCACGGAACGGAGCGTGATTTTACCGTGGCTGGCCCAGTGCACCGCATTGGCGCTGTCTTCTCCATAGGGGGCATAGCCATACGACAGCCCGTTTTCCACGAGGAAGCTGCTCAGTCCATCGATGAACTGCGTGTTTGCTTTTAAGGGATGCGACCAGCTTTCCCGTCCGCTGAGCAGGCCGGATATGACCATAAGGACCGCATAGGTTGTCAGTCCGTATTGTTGCCATGCTGCCATATCGGCCCGGCGCCGTGCGGCAAGGCTGACCCCGGCAATAATCCATAATGCGAAAGGGGCAATGAAAAAGCGAAGGGACCCAAAAGCTGGATCAGAGAAAACCAGCAGGAACAGAACCAGAATGGCCGGATAGGACAGAAGCGCAGTAGCGGTGATAAATCGCAGCTGGGGAGATGTCCGGTCCATCAAACTGCGCCGCAGAGGGAACAGCAGGATGATGGTTGCGATCACAAAAGCGACACAGGCAACGATGGCGGGCAGGGATAGTCTGTCTGTCAGCGCACTATGCCCCAGCGGAACCGGATTGAACCATGCCGGGATAATCAGCAGGGTGGTTTTAAGTGCTGGCCATGCCCGTTCGGGAGAAAAGCTCATTTGCGGAGCTGAGGCAGCGAAAAACGTCGCCAGCCCGAAAATTCTGGTACGGTCCAGCTCAAGGGCACCGGCAAGGGCTATAGCCAGTGCGACAGAGACAATTCTTTCCCTTATTCCCGAAGCGGTGGCCAGAACCCATCCGCAGGCGGCGATGGCAGGCAGCAGCATGGCGCCGTTCAGCCAGGGATCCGAAAGTCCTCCGATGATGAAGGCCAGAACTGAAAGGAGAGTATAGCCTGCATGTCCCCATCCGTTGCGGGGTGTCAGGGCACAGCAGGCTGCCAGCAATCCAGCCAGCCCCCAGAACAGAGAAATATTATGGCTGACAGGATGGGCAAGGTTTCCGGGATGAGCCACCGCGGAGCAATCGGCAGCCAGCATCAGCGCGGCGGCTGTCAGGCCGGCCAGGGGGCCTGCCAACCTGGCTGTCAGTATGCCGCCCATGCAGCAGAGTGCCACAAAGACAGCCCATCCTGCCCATGCCGGGTTCAGTGCTGCCGGGCCTATGGTTTCGAAAGCGGCATAATAAAAAGGGTAGAGAGAAAACAGCCAGTTATCCTGGGTCGCATGCCATGAACGGATAAAGGATAGCCCGTTCTGACGGATACCCTGCCAGACAACGTAGGGGGCTGCATTATCGCTGTCGAACCCGAACACATCAAAGCTTGTATGCAGGCTCGACCAGAGTGCCGCGAGGATGGCAACAATCAGGCCCGCCAGTAATGCTTTATGGAGAAAAGAGCGATTCAAAACAGAACCTCGAATGGGAATAAGGATCAGGGCAGGGACCGAAACGGAATGCAGCCAACTACTATCGTATAATCCGGCTCCAAGATATTCTCTTCTTCGGCAGATCAGGATGCAGGAGACTCGATGCTGCAACGACCCCGTTTATCACCCCGACTGTCCTCTCCTGTTTTTCGGCGTGCTGTATTGCAGAAGGGGATGGCAGCCGGACTGGCTTCGCTGGGATTGTCATTACGACCTGCGCTGGCCGGGCAGGTGTCGCAACCTGCATCCTTTGATGCCGAAACGCTGGAAGAGAGGGCCCGCAGCCTGGCCCGCCAGCCTTATAGTCCCCCTTCGCAGCAACTGCCCGAAATGCTGGCAGGCCTTGATTACGACCGATATGGTAAAATCAGATTTCTCCCCGATCACGCCTTGTGGCGCGGGCGTGGGGAGCGGTTTGAAGCCGAGTTTTTCCATCGTGGCTATCTGTTCAAGGATCGTGTGACCATCAACGAGATTGTGGACGGCATAAGCCATCCAATCCGCTACAATCCCTCATGGTTCGATCTGGGCGATATCTCGCCGCCGGAGGATGATATCGGGCTGGCCGGATTCCGTATTCTGGCCCGTTTCCCTGGCACCGCGCACCGGGATCGCAAGGAAATCGTGGTTTTTCTGGGGGCAAGTTACTTTCGGGCGGTAGCACCGGGGCAGAATTTTGGTTTGTCGGCGCGCGGGCTGGCTTTGGGCAGCGGTGAGAGCGGCACGGAGGAGTTTCCGGTTTTCCGGGAGTTCTGGCTGGAGCGTCCGGTACAGGATGCGGATCATCTGGTGATCTATGCGCTCCTGGACAGTCCTTCCATCACGGGCGCCTTCCGGTTCGTGCTGCGTTCCGATGTCGAGACAGTGATGGATGTCGATTCCGTCCTGTTTCCACGCCGGGATATCGACAATATCGGTATAGCTCCGCTGACCAGCATGTTCTGGTTCGACCCCAGCTATCGGGTGGGCGTGGATGACTATCGGCAGGCGGTCCATGATTCGGATGGTTTGCTGATCCATACCGGTGCCGGAGAGATAATCTGGCGCAGCCTTGCAGACCCGGAGAAGGTGCAGCTTTCGTCTTTTGCCGATCATTCTCCCCGTGGTTTCGGGCTGATGCAGCGTCAGCGTGGCTTTCCTGCTTATGAAGATATCGGTGCCCGCTATGATCTGCGTCCCTCCGCCTGGGTGGAGCCTGATGAGGATTGGGGCGAGGGGGCGGTGCATCTGGCCGAACTGCCGACCGGCACGGAATTTCAGGATAACATTGTCACTTTCTGGCGTCCGACCGCACCGTTGAAGGGTGGGCAGCAGTATCGCTACGCCTATCGTTTGCGCTGGTGCGATGATATCCCGGCTCGTGCTCTGGCGAGGGTGGTTGCATTCAGGGCCGGTGCCAGCGCTGATCCCAAAAGGCGGTTTTTCATGCTTGATCTGGCGGGAGGCGATTTAAAAGCCGATGAGAAAATGCTGGATGCGATGGCTCCGCCCGCATCTCCCCGTCAGCTGGCCGCCATGCTGGTGCCGGAGGTGATATGTTCGGCCGGTCAGCTCAAATGGGCCGAGATCAAGCGTATTCCTGCCTATCCGGTGGCATCGATGCACGGCATGCAACGCTCCGGCATGGCTCTGTACCGTGTGGGGTTCGAGCTTGAACCCGGTGATGCATCTTTGGTCGATCTGACGGTTCGTGTCAGGCGAGGCAAAAAGGTGATCTCGGAGAGTTGGATGTATCGCTGGACGGCAAAAGATCATCCCAGGCGCTGAGCCTTTGGGATGGCCAGGTGTCTCCCCAAAGGCTCAGATAATATATTCGGGAAAAGACTGTGCAGGCCACTGAACACAATCTTGCCGCTGCATTCTATATTTGGATGGGGACAGTTTTTTCTTGCTGCAATGGCAGGCATAACGGACCTGCCATCACGTGCCGAAGAGCGGCTGGTATGACAATAACGACCGAATAGCCGGGAGCCGTGTGCAAGCAGTTTTGCAAAACATCTGCCAATGGCAGAATGTTAAAAACCGGCTAATTCATTGAAATGATGGCGCGCCCGGAAGGACTCGAACCTCCAACCCCCAGATTCGTAGTCTGGTGCTCTATCCAGTTGAGCTACGGGCGCCGCGCTGACGGGGGCGATGTAGCCTGACTGTCATAAGGGTGCAAGAGCCATCCCGATATTTTTTTCGATCCTCAAGACAATGCAGCATCGTGCAAAGGAGATGGCTGCTTTTCAAAGTATTTTTGCAATATTAGGGACTGTAAAAAATATATTTTTATCTTCTTTCATGTATTGGCTTTCATGTATTGGTAAGATCAAGGATGTTTTTGACTGACGCGATGACCAGTGAAATATCGCTTTCCCGTGACAGGCGATGGTTTCCATCGCGGATCAGTGTCACAAGAAGATCAGGGATGCTTCCGTCAGGGCGTGTTATGGTGCGGGAGAGGGTAATCGCCGTTTCCCACGGAACCTCCTGATCTTCCTGCCCTTGCAGCAGCCTGACCGGGCATGACAAAGGCAGAGGTGCATCCAGCAGCAGATGTGTGCGCCCCTCCTCGATCAGAAGCCGTGTGATCGGCACAGGCGGTCCGTAGGGATTGGGGGCCATTAATACACCCTCGCGAAGCAGGGTTGCGCGTTCCTCTGCCGGCATGGCATCCCACATCAGCCGCTCGGTAAAATCCGGAGCCGCAGCAATACCGACCAGTCCGACAACCCGGTCACCAAGCTGTCGGGCCGCCAGCAAAGCGATCCACCCTCCCATAGAGGAGCCAACGAGGATCAATTTTTCCTGTATGGTTTTTTCAATCACGGTCAGGGCATCGTTCAGCCATGTGCCGATGCAGCCATCCTCGAAACGTCCTTCGCTCTGACCGTGGCCGCTGTAATCCAGCCGGAGCATGGCCTGTCCCTGAGCCTCGCACCATGCAGCAAGCCGCAGGGCTTTTTCTCCCTCCATATCACTACGGAATCCTGGCAGAAAAACCACGGTGGGACTGCGCCCCGCATGGTGATGTGTTGCCAGCCTGATACCATCGGGGCGGACGATACGGCTTGCTGTCATAAGGGGCTTCCTCTTCTCCAACGAAGGACAGGGATTTATACCCGGTTTATTGCGTTTCGCCTGACGACCGCAAACGGGAGAGAGAATGCCGGATTCTGATCGGGCGGACCAGATTCATACCGCGCCATGCGTTTTACAGGTGCTTCCTGCCCTGGATGTAGGCGGCGTGGAGCGTGGCACGCTGGAAATGGCACAGGCGATTACAGAGGCCGGCGGTCGGGCGCTGGTCGCCAGTGCGGGTGGTCGTATGGTGCCGGGGCTGGAGCGTAGAGGAGGAGAACACGTTCTGATCCCGGATATGCCGGCTAAGCAGCCATTCAGGATTTTGCGCAATGCCCGCACGCTGGAGCGGTTGATCCGTCAGGAGAATGTCCGGCTGGTTCATGCGCGTTCCCGTGCTCCGGCCTGGGCGGCTTATCGTGCAGCGCGGCGCATGAATGTCCCGTTTGTCACCACCTATCACGGTGTATATAGCGAGTCCTTTCCCCTCAAACGACATTATAATGCGGTGATGGCAAAGGGAGATCGCGTTATTGCGATCAGTCATCATGTCGCGAATCTGGTGGCGGAGCGTCACGGGGTGGGGCCTGACCGGCTGCGTATTATCCCCCGCGGTGTCGATCCGGTGCTGTTCGACCCGGCCACGATCACCGGCCCCCGTATTCAGCGTCTGGTTCAGCAATGGCAATTGCCGGAAGGAGATGTTTTTTCCCTTGTTCTGATGCCAGCGCGTTTCAGCCGTTGGAAGGGGCAGCACATTCTGCTTGATGCTCTGGGCCGCCTTCAGCGCCCGGATGTGATCTGTGTTTTCATCGGGGGAGATAAGGGGCAGCAGGATTATGCCCGTTCCCTGATGGAGCGGGCGAAAGAAAACGGTATTGCCGGGCAGATCCGGTTGGGCGGTATTTGTGATGATATGCCGGCCGCATTGAGCCTTGCCGATTGTGTGGTGCATGCATCGCTGGAAGCGGAACCGTTCGGACGAACAGTGATAGAGGCGCAGGCGATGGGGCGGCTGGTCATCGCCAGCGATCTCGGAGGGCCTCGGGAAACGGTGGAGCATGGAGTCAGTGGTTTGCTGGTTCCACCTGGGGATGTAGAGGCGTTGGCGGTTGCTTTGGCTGAAACACTGGCCTTGCCGCCGGATGTACGGGCCGATGCCGGATGGCGGGCGCGACAGAAAGTGCTGGCGCGTTACACCACGGATGCGATGCAGAGAGCCACGCTGGACGTTTACAACGAATTACTCGGCTGAGGAACTATTCAGCCATTACGCGTTTTTGCTGCACTGCGACAATTACATTCGATATTTTTTGTGCATCGCACAATAATCGTTTCCCGGATTATGCAGATATTATTTTGCAGTTAGTGCAAAAGCATGTTGACTTAGTCCCAAAAGCTGAAATAACAATTCTCTCAGGAAAGAGATTTCCTCTATCGCCGGTCAGGTGAAGTCTCATGGCATCGCGCCAAGGCGTGATGGGCAGGAATCGGAACATCAGCCGCTTTCTTGGCTGTATTGTCTTCGGTAGTCCTGCGTCGACGGAGTTTTCGACTGCTCCGGTTTCACGACTCAAGGAGACGATGGAAGATGCATCGCTGAAATTTCCATTGCTTTCAGATGGTCCGACCTCGCATGGCAAACAGCCTGCCGGATAAGGACCATCATCAAAACTGCAAGAATAATCCAGAATAAAATTAAATCAGGGGAAATGTCTCTTATGAAACAGCAAACGCTGTCCCGTGTTTGTGCCATGATGCTGGGCATCGGCGCTCTGGCGGTTTCCTTCCAGGCTCAGGCAAATGATGAGCTGATGAAGCTGTCCAAGGATTCTGCAAACTGGTCGATGCCTGCTGGTGATTATGCAAACCAGCGCCATAGCGCCCTGAAGCAGATTACGGTTGCCAACGCCAGCAAGCTGCGTCCGGTATGGAGCTTCTCCACCGGCGTGCTGCGCGGCCATGAAGGTGGTCCGCTGATCATCGGCGATGTCATGTATGTGCATACGCCGTTCCCGAACAAGGTGTTCGCCCTCGATCTGAACGACAATGGTCGTATCATCTGGGTGTATGAGCCGAAGCAGGATCCGGACGTTATTCCGGTCATGTGCTGTGATACTGTGAATCGTGGTGTTGCTTATGGTGATGGCAAGATCATTCTTCACCAGGCGGATAACGGGCTGGTCGCGCTGAATGCCAAGACCGGCAAAGAAGTGTGGAAGGTCATGACGGGCGACGCCAAGAAAGGCGAAACCGGCACCTCTGCACCGCTGGTCATCAAAGACAAGGTAATGGTCGGCATCTCCGGCGGTGAATTCGGTATTCAGGGCCGTCTGATGTCCTTCAATCTGAAGGACGGTTCCAAGGCCTGGACGGCGTATTCTGTCGGCACGGATGACCAGATCCTGTTCGATGACAAGACCACATCAATGGGCAAGCCGGTCGGCAAGGACAGCTCCATCAAGACCTGGCAGGGCGATCAGTGGAAGACGGGTGGCGGTTCCACCTGGGGCTGGATTTCCTATGATCCGGACACCAACCTTGTCTATTACGGCTCTGGCAACCCCAGCACCTGGAACCCGGTGCAGCGTCCTGGCGACAACAAGTGGTCCATGACCATTTTCGCCCGTGATGCGGATACCGGTGTCGCGAAGTGGGTCTATCAGATGACCCCCCATGACGAATGGGACTATGACGGCATCAACGAAATGATCCTCGCCAACACCAAGGTGAACGGCAAGGAAACCAAGGCGCTGGTGCATTTCGACCGTAATGGCTTCGCCTATGTGCTCGACCGCGTGACGGGTGAACTGCTGCAGGCGAACAAGTTCGATCCGGCGGTGAACTGGGCCACGGGTGTGAATCTGAAAACCGGTCTGCCTGATCGTGTGAAGAAATACTCCACTGAAGCCGGTGGTGAAGATCACAACACGAAGGGCATCTGTCCGGCCGCTCTGGGCTCCAAGGACGAACAGCCTGCAACGTTCGATCCGAAGACTCATATGTTCTATGTGCCGACAAACCATGTCTGCATGGATTATGAGCCGTTCAAGGTGTCCTACACCGCGGGCCAGCCTTTCGTAGGTGCAACGCTCTCCATGTTCCCGCCCCCGGGCGAGGATCATCTGGGCAATTTCATCGCCTATGATGTCGACAAGGGCAAGATCAACTGGTCGATCCCGGAAACCTTCTCGGTCTGGGCCGGTGCTTTGTCGACGGATAGCGGTGTCGTGTTCTATGGCACGCTGGATGGCTTCCTGAAGGCAGTCGATGCCAAGACCGGTAAGGTACTCTACAAGTACAAGACCCCGTCCGGCATTATCGGCAATGTCACTCCTTACGAGCATAAGGGCAAGGAATACATCGCCGTTCTGTCTGGCGTCGGTGGCTGGGCCGGTATCGGTATGGCCGCTGGTCTGGCGGGTGACACCGAAGGTCTGGGTGCGGTCGGTGCCTATAAGGCTCTGTCCAGCTACACGCAGCTTGGCGGTGTGCTCACGGTGTTTGCCGTCGAGTAAATCGTCGAGGCATGTCCTCCCTGGGACATGATATTTCCAACCACTTCCCGGTGCCTTCGGGCACCGGGCTTTTTATTTCTTTTGATTTTATCTTTATTTTAGCTCAATGCCTGATCAAGCCTGTTCCAGTCACAGTTGCTTTCGGGCAGCCCGAAACGGAACAGGCGATCATCCCAATCAAAGCGCCTTGTCATAATACCTGCTTGGCTCAGCCGGTCATGAATCATGATGCTTTCCGGGTGACGGGTCAGTCTGAACAGGTGGGTTCCCCCGAGAATCTCGAACCCTTTTGAAATCAGCAACGTATCCAGACGTTCTGCCGCGGCCTGAATACGTGTTATGGTTGCTTGCTGCCACGCATGATCCGTCAGGGCTGCTCGGGCAATGGTGATCGCAGCCCCAGAGACCGGCCATGGTCCCAAAATACGTCGCAGAAAATCAGCATGGTCTGGTGGTAAAATCGCAAAACCAAGCCTCAGCCCTGCCAGGCCATAAGCCTTTCCAAAGGAACGAAGGGCAATGGCGGCAGAATGCTGTATTGTGCCAATGCTTTGGATTCCTTTCTCGAAATCGGCAAAGGCCTCATCTACGATGAGCCATCCGTTCCGGTCTGCCATGCGATCAGACAGGGTGCGCAGATCGGATAGCATGTAGCGTGTACCATCGGGGTTATTAGGATTGCAGACAATGCTGATGCTGGCTTCCGGATTTTGATCCGGATCGGGGAAGCTGCCGGGGAAGCTGCATGTCTGGACGACGCGGTGCCCATGCAGCACCCATGAGGCTGCGTGTTCTGCATAGGTAGGGCCAGCGATATTCACGATCCGGTTTTGACCGCCCAGGCACAGCGGCAGCAAGCCGATCAGGCTCTGCGATCCGGGGGCGGCCACGACCCGGGATGCATCGGCCACACCGTATTGCTCGGCCGCAATCTGCTCCAGTGTGGTAAGGTCATCAGGATCGGGAAGGGCGCTCCAAGCATGGGCGGGCAATGCGGGGATAGGATAGCTGAAGGGATTGATCCCGGTGGAGAGATCCAGCACCGGGGTTGGCGCATCGGGATTGGCACGGAGAAAGGCGGAGATCCGGCCGCCATGAGACGGCGTGCTTGCTTTTCTGATGCTCACGCGGCACCCCATCCCCGATGATGCATTTCGACGGTTCTTCCTTCTGGCATGTCCTGTTTCCGGCGCATGCGCTGATCCTGCTGGTGGCGCTCTGTCTTGATGCCCGGTTTGGATATCCATCCTTGCTTCAGCGTCTGATTGGCCATCCGGTGCAATGGATTGGCGCCCTGATCACGCTGTTGGAGCGATTTGGCAACCGACCTGCTTTTTCCCCGCTCTGGCGGAGAGTGTTCGGGATTGTGACCATGATCCTGCTGCTGGCGGTCACAGTGCTGCCAGCGATCGGCGTAACGTGTCTGGCCCTGCGCTGGCTTCCGCTCTGGAGCGTCCTGCTGTTGTCTGCCCTGCCGGTTTCGGCACTGATCGCGCAGAAAAGCCTGTACCAGCATGTCGCTGCCGTCGCGGAGGGGTTGCATCGGCACGGCCTGTCCGGTGGCAGGGAGGCTGTTTCCATGATCGTGGGGCGGGATGTCGCGGCACTGGATGAGGCCGGCATTTCCCGTGCTGCCATTGAAAGTCTGGCCGAGAATTTCTCCGATGGGGTGGTGGCGCCTGCTGTCTGGTGTCTGCTGGCGGGGCTGCCGGGCATTGTTGCCTACAAGGCCATCAATACGGCGGATAGCATGATCGGCCATCTCTCTCCCCGCTATGCCGCGTTCGGATGGGCGGCGGCGCGTCTGGATGATGTGGTGAACCTGCCTGCCTCCCGCCTGGCAGCTGTATGCCTTGCCCTTGCGGCTCGGCGGCGACGCGGGGAGGCTTTCACAGCGATAAGGCGGGATGCCGGATTGCACCGCTCCCCCAATGCTGGCTGGCCGGAGGCCGCCATGGCCGGTGCGCTCGGGCTGCGTCTGGCTGGTCCCAGATTGTATCATGGTGTCGCGGTGGAGGATGCCTGGATGGGGCATGGCCGCAAGGACGCTGACGCGGAGGATATCCTGCGCGCACTCGGGCTGTTTCGTCGCGCCTGCCTGCTGCTCTGGCTGCTGGTGCTGCTGGCCCTGATCGCTGCTGTGGCGTTTGGCTGAACCGTATCTCATGCTGACAGGGCCAGCAGCCGATCGATAGCGACATGCGCCTCCATATGGTCGGCCAGCGCATCGAGAGCATGCTCGACAGCGTCCTTGTGATCGCCGCCATGGCTGCTCACATCAAGGGTCGCGAGCAGGTGACGCCTGAAGGCCCCCCCATGAAACAGGCCGTGGAGATAGGTTCCCATCACCACCCCATCTGCTGAAACGCATCCTTCCGGCGCATCGGGACCGAGCGACAGAAAGGGCCGCCGCAATCCTGCCCCGGTCGTGACCCCCATATGCATTTCATAGCCGCTGACCGGTATATCCTGACCGAAAAGATGACCGCTGCGCGGGGTCAGGATTTTATGCGGCTCCAGCACGGTCTCGATCTCCAGCAGCCCCAGCCCGGCGGCGCTGCCGGCGGGCCCTTCAAACCCTTGCGGATCGTGAATGGCACGCCCCAGCATCTGATAGCCCCCGCACAGACCGATGATGCTCCGTCCTCTGCGCCGGTGCGCCAGAATATCGATGTCCCAGCCGTGGTGACGGAGAGCCGCCAGATCGGCGATTACGGTTTTCGATCCCGGAATGATAATCGCATCCGCAACGGGCAGGGGGTGTCCCGGAGGCACCATGACCAGTGTCACGCTGTCTTCGGAGGTAAGAGGATCGAGATCATCGAAATTGGCAATATGCGGCAGCATCGGCACGGCAATGACGGCGCTCCCCTGTCTTGTCGGGGCTGACAGGCCGCGCAGGAGATCAGCGGCATCTTCGGCCGGCAGGGCGCGGGCGGCCTCGCAATGTGGTACCAGTCCGAGCGCTTCCCAGCCGGTATGCTGTTCGATCAGTCGCATTCCCTCCGCGAACAGCGATGGATCGCCGCGCATGCGATTCACCAGAAAGCCCCGTACCATGGCGGCATCATCCGGCTCCAACACGGTTTTGGTGCCGACCAGCGCGGCAATGACGCCGCCGCGATCTATGTCACCCGCAATGACGACCGGAACATTGGCGGCGCGGGCAAAGCCCATATTGGCGATGTCGCCTGTCCGCAGATTGATTTCCGACGCGCTTCCGGCCCCTTCCACCAGCACGATGTCGGCCTGTTCCCGCAGGATGCCGAAACTTTCCAGCACGGCCCCCAGAAGCCGTGGCTTCATGGCCTGATAGGCACGGGCCGCGGCCTGACCATGCACTTTTCCCTGCACCACGATCTGTGCGCCGATCTCGCTCTGCGGCTTCAGCAGGACGGGATTCATGTGGTGGGAAGGGCTGACTCGACAGGCGCGGGCCTGTAGAGCCTGTGCCCGCCCGATCTCACCACCGTCAGCGGCAATGGCGGCATTGTTGGACATGTTCTGCGGCTTGAACGGGCGCACGGCCAGCCCGCGCCGCGTGAGCGCACGGGCCAGACCGGCCACCAGCAGGGATTTCCCGACCGAGGAGCCGGTTCCCTGTATCATGAGGGCCCTGCTCAGAACTCGATTCCTTCCTGCGCCTTTACCCCGGCGGAGAAATGATGCTTCACGGCGGTCATTTCAGTGACGAGGTCGGCGGCCTCGATCAGACCGGGTTTCGCATTGCGCCCGGTGATGACGACATGCTGCATAGGGGGGCGGGTGGAAAGCCCCTGTAACACTTCTTCCAGCGTAAGATAGTCGTAGCGCAGGGCGATATTCAGCTCATCCAGCACCAGCAGGTCGATGTCGGAGCGTTGCAACAGGCTGAGCGCCTGATCCCAGGCCCGGCGGCAGGCGGCAATGTCGCGCGCCTTGTCCTGCGTTTCCCACGTAAAGCCCTCGCCCATCGTGTGCCATTCGATGCGGTCTCCGAACACGGTCAGGGCGTCGCGTTCTCCAGTTGACCAGGCCCCCTTGATGAACTGCACCACGGCACAGCGTTTGCCCCGGCCGAGGCTGCGCAGCATCAGGCCGAAGGCGGCGGTCGATTTGCCCTTGCCCGGCCCGGTATGGACGATCAGCAGCCCTTTTTCCTGTGTCTTGGAGGCAACCTCGGCATCCTGTACCGCCTTGCGATGGGCCATCTTGTCCCGGTGGCGGCGTTCTTCTTCCGTCTCGGTTCCCGGTGTTTCCATCATCGGAGGCTTTCCTCATCAGGCTGTTTGAGCGGCAGTGCGCACCCTGCCGCGATCAGCAGCACACGGCCCGCGCCTGCCGCGATCCTCTGGTTCAGCAATCCGGCCTCATCGCGAAAGCGGCGTGCCAGTGCGTTGTCAGGGACTATGCCCAGCCCGACCTCATTGGCAACCAGAATGGTGCAGGCGCTGCGGCGTGCCAGTGCGTTTTCAAGTGCTTCTGCAGCGGCTGGCAGATCATGTTCGCCCAGAATGAGATTGGTCAGCCACAGGGTCAGGCAGTCTACCAGCACGGGGCGTTCCGGATGCTCGGTCAGGGCGGTGGCGATATCCAGTGGAGCCTCGACGGTTTCCCAGCCATCGATCCGTGCGGCGCGATGTGCGGCAATCCGTGTCCGCATCTCCGCATCGAAGGCTTGCGCAGTGGCGATATAGCGCCATGGGGGGGGCAGAGAGGTGATCAGCACCTCGGCATGGCGGCTTTTGCCGGATCGTGCGCCGCCGATGATCAGGGTCGTATGCGGCCAGCGTGTTGTTGCCATCGCATTTGGCATGATCGTGTTTGACTTCATCAGGGGGCGGCTCCTAAATCCCTGCACGATGGTTTTTCCGTGCGGACCGATCTCCGTGCCGGAAAATGAAAAGGGAACGCGATCCAGCACATGCTCCGGCCAGGCCGTTGGTTGTGCGATGTCGCGGCTGCCCCCGCAACTGTAGGCGGAGAGTGTTTTGCCCGGTCCGCTCCGGAGAATAAACCCGGAGCACCGTATCGCCACTGATCCCGGATACGGGATTGGGAAGGCGGGTGAAATACGTCTGATCCGTGAGCCAGGAGACCTGCCATCGTCCGGATCGCGAAACCGCGCGGGGTGCGCCGGGATCGTCTTTCCGCTTCAGGCCAGCGGTCTGGAGGCGATTATCTGTTCGCGCACCCTGACCGGTTTCTGCAAGACCGTATTCTGTGCGAGGAAGAACAGCCATGGCCATTGCCTCCCCCGTTCCCGCGACCATCGTGACCGGATTTCTCGGCGCGGGCAAAACGACTTTGGTGCGGCATGTGCTGAGCGCTGCGCGCGGGCGTCGTATTGCCATCATCGTCAATGAGTTCGGCTCTCTGGGGATTGATGGTGATCTGCTGAAAAGCTGCGGCATCGAGGGCTGCACCGAGGATAATATCGTCGAGCTCGCCAATGGTTGTCTGTGCTGCACTGTTGCCGACGATTTCCTGCCGACGATCGAGGCATTGCTGGGTCGTGCCCAGCCCCCCGAGCATATCCTGATTGAAACCTCCGGCCTCGCTTTGCCGAAGCCGCTGCTGAAAGCGTTCAACTGGCCAGGTGTCAAAGGTCGCGTCACGGTAGATGGCGTGGTCACGGTGCTGGACGCCCCCGCGGTGGCGTCCGGACGCTTTGCCGATGATCCGGAGGAAGTGGCTCGGCAGCGTGCGGAGGACCCGAACCTTGATCATGACAATCCGCTGGCCGAGGTGTTCGAGGATCAGCTTTCCGCCGCCGATCTCGTGCTGCTGAACAAGGCTGACCAGCTGGATGATGCGGCGCTCGCTTCGGTGCGGGAAGGGGTGGAGCGGCATCTGCCACGTGCGGTCAAGGTGATCGCCACCCGAGAGGGACAGGTGGATCCAGCCGTTCTGCTCGGCCTGCAGGCTGCGGCGGAGAACGATCTTTCCGCACGGCCATCGCATCATGACAGCGTGGATGGCGAGCATGAACATGATGATTTCGAGAGCTTCGTTGTTCCTTTGAAAGAACAGGCTGATCTGGATCATGTGGCCGTCCTGCTGCGTCCGTTGGCGGAGGCGCATGACATTCTGCGGATGAAAGGGTTCGTCCCGGTGCAGGGCAGGCCCATGCGCGGCGTGGTGCAGGGGGTTGGCACACGGTTCCGCCAGTCTTTCGATCGCCTGTGGAAGCCGGGGGAGGTGCGGCAGGGGCAGCTTGTCATCATTGGTCGCACCGGCCTGGACCGCGCTGCTATCGAGGCATCGCTGATCAACAGCGGTCTGGGTGCGACGGTGCCTGCCTGATGCATCTGCTGGTCCGGGAAACACGGTCGCTGGAGCAGGCGGATCATGCGCAGGAGCTGGGCCAGAAGCCGGGCGATGTGGTGTTTCTGTCCTTTTCCGACAGCGATCTCGGCGCGGCCCGGACCGGATGGGTAGAGACTGAGGCGACGTTACGTCTGGCCAATCTGGCCCGGCTGCGTCATCCGATGTCGGTCGATCTCTATCTGGAGCAGACCGTAGCCGGGTCCGGTGCCGTGTTACTGCGTCTGCTGGGTGGCGCGGAATACTGGCGCTACGGGCTGGAGGAACTGGCTGCACTGTGCCGGAACCGCGCGATTCCGTTCGCAGTCATTCCGGGTGATGGCAGGCCGCCGGACCGGGAGGCGAAAGCCACATGGCTTGCTCTCAGTACCGTGCCGGAAGAGGTCTGGACCCGTCTGGACATGTATTGTCGGCATGGTGGTCCGGAGAATCTCTGTTCTGCCCTGCACGTGATGGCGTCGCTGGCGGGCAAGGGAATTGATGAGGCATGGCCGGTCCGGCAGGTACCACCCTTCGGCATCTGGCGGGAGGACCGGGATCATGCTGCCGATGGGCTGCGGGCGGTTCTGGTGTTCTACCGCTCCTACTGGCTGGCGGGAGACATGGCGCCGGTCGAAGCCATGACGGAAGCCCTGCAAGCCCGAGGCTTCAGTGTCAGCGCGGTGTTCATCGACAGCCTGAAAAATCCTGCTTGTGCCCGGTCCGTGGCGGAGCATCTGCGCCTGTGGCGTCCTCATGTCGTGCTGAATGCAACCGGTTTCTCGGCCCGGATCGGGGAGGAGGGAACATCGCCACTGGATGCAGCCGATGCCCCGGTGATTCAACTGGTCCTGTCCGCGTCCACCTGTCCGGCCTGGCAGGAATCGACGCGGGGGTTGAGCCAGTCCGATCTGGCGATGCAGGTCGTGCTGCCGGAATATGATGGCCGATTGCTGGGCGGCGTGGTGTCGTTCAAGCAGGATACCGGTCTGACCGTGACAGAGGATGGCGCGGCCCTTGCGGCGCATATGCCTTACGAGGCCGGTATCGTCCTGGCGGCTGACCGGGCACTGGGCTGGGCGCGTCTGGCCCGGACGGGGCGGGGTGATCGACGTATTGCGGTGGTTCTCTCCGATTATCCGGGGGCGGAGGGGCAGTCGGCGCATGCGGTCGGTCTCGACAGTATTGCCAGCTTGCGGGCGATGCTCGATGACCTGAAGGAGGCCGGATATCGGACGGGCGAAACACTGCCCGATGAGGCGACATTGGCCCGGATGCTTTGCCTTGCGTCGCCCGACCCGATCATGAGCCTATCAGAATATCAGGCCCTGCTCATGACGTTGCCGGAGGCGACCCGCCTGCGTATGGAACAGGCATGGGGTGCCGCGGAGGATGATCCGTCCGTCATAAACGGGCATTTCCATCTGCGCTTTATTCTTTGCGGCCATATCCTGATGGCGGTGCAGCCGGATCGCGGTGAGCGGCTGGATCGCAAGGCCAGTTATCACGATCCGGATTTACCGCCGCGCCATGCTTATGCTGCCTTCTATCTGTGGCTGCGCGGCCGGATGGATGTGCATGCGATGATCCATCTCGGCGCGCATGGCACGCTGGAATGGTTGCCGGGCAAGGCAGTGGCGCTGTCGGAGGCATGCTACCCGGCTGCATTGCTGGGTGGCATGCCGGTGATCTACCCGTTCATCGTCAATAATCCGGGGGAAGCGGCAGCGGCGAAACGGCGGCTGGGCGCGGTGCTGATCGGCCATCTGACACCACCTTTGGGCCGGGCGGGGCTGCATGGAGACGCACGCATGCTCGAACGACTGCTCGATGAATATGCGGCGGCTGATGGTTTGGACCGTGCCCGCACGGCGCTGCTGAAGAGGGAGATTCTGGATCGGGCCGCCTCGGCAGGGCTGCTTGCTGAAAGCGGCGTCAGCGCCGGGGAGGATGAAGACACCGCACTGGCACGCCTCGATGCTTTTCTGTGTGATGTGAAGGACATGCAGATTCGCGACGGGCTGCATGTGTTCGGCCGGGCACAGGATGAGGCGCGTCGCGCTGCGCTGCTGACCTCTGTTACCGATGCGGCGGGCGGGCAGGATAAGGACGGTATTGCCGCACGGCTGGATGCCTGCGCCGGAGCGGAGCGGCATGCCCTGCTGGCGGCGCTGGACGGGCGTTTCATCCCTCCTGGTCCCGCCGGAGCACCCAGCCGGGGACGCGCCGATGTGCTGCCCACCGGGCGCAATCTGACGGCGATTGATCCGCGGGCCGTTCCCACGCGCTCCGCCTGGGTGCTGGCGGAGCGGAATGCGGCTGCTCTGCTGGAACGCCATATGCGCGATCATGGATTGTATCCACGCAGTCTGGTGCTCGATCTCTGGGGCAGTGCCACGATGCGCACGGGCGGGGAAGATCTCGCGCTCGGGCTGGTGCTGATGGGGGTGCGCCCGGTCTGGCATGAAGGTTCGGCACGGGTCTCGGGGGTCGAGACCGTGCCGCTGGCCGTGCTGGACCGTCCGCGTGTGGATGTGACGCTGCGTGTCTCCGGCTTGTTCCGGGATGTTTTCGCCGACCAGATGACGTTGTTCGACATGGCGGTCGGTCTGGTGGCGGCGCTGGAGGAGCCGGAAGGCTGGAATCCTCTGGCGGAAAGCGGGGAGGCGCGTCCGGTCCGTATTTATGGGGCCCCTCCGGGCAGCTATGGCGCGGGGGCGACGGCTCTGACCGACCGGGGTGCATGGCAGAGCCGGGATGAACTCGGTGCGGCCTATCTCGATGCCTCTTCCTATGCCTACGGCCAGCATGCGGCGGGGCAGGATCGGGATGGTCTCGCCGCCCGTGTGGCGGGGGCCGATATCTTCCTGCACCAGCAGGACAACGCCGAAACCGATTTGCTGGATACGACCGAGGTCGCGGCGCATGAGGGCGGTTTCGCGGCGGCTTCTGCCATGCTGGGGGCTTCTCCGACTTTATATCATGCTGATCTGTCTACCGCCGGAACCCCGCGCATGCGGTTGCTGAGTGAGGAACTGTCGCGCGTCGTCCGGGGCCGTGCCGCCAATCCGGTATGGCTGCGCGGTATGATGCGGCACGGTTTTCGGGGCGCCGCGGAAATTGCGAGGGGTGTGGAAGGGCTGTTCGCTTTTGCCGCCATGCTGCCGCAGCGGCTGGATGCGCAGTTCGAGGCACTGCATGCCGCCATTATCGAGGACAGTGAAGTCGATGCCTTCATGGCGCAGGCCAATGAATCGGCTCATGCGGCCATGAAAGCACGCTTTGCGGAAGCCATCCGGCGTGATCTGTGGCGTCCCCGTCGCAACAGTCTGGCTGCCGACAGTGCGGAGGCTCTGGAGACGTGACGCGGCGAGGCTGGTGCCCCTCCCTTTATCGACCGATGGAATCAGGAGATGGGCTGTTGCTCCGGGTCCGGGTGCCGCATGCGCGTCTGGATGTGGCAGCGGCGCATGCTCTGGCACGGGCAGCCCGGCTTTGGGCGAGTGGCGTCATCCAATTGACCTCGCGGGGGAATGTGCAACTCCGTGGCTTTCGCGCAGAGACGGTGCAGCCTTTTGCCGATGCCATGGTGGAAGCCGGTCTGGCCTCTGCCGATCCGCTGCGGGAGGCAGCGCGGATCGTCACCGTACCCCCGCTCTGTGGGGAAGCAGTGCGCCATCTGGCAGATGCGATAGAGGCTGCGCTGCTGCCACTGGCTCCCCGATTGCCCCCCAAATACGGGCTTTGTCTGGATGAGGTGCAGACTGCGTATCCGATTGCCGCCATGCCGGCCGATATACGCCTGACATGGCGGGATGATGCCGTCATGGTGGCGCTGGATGGCGGCAGCATGGCCGCACTGCTGTCGGTCGATGCCGTGCCGGAGCGGATCGCCGCCCTGACCTCATGGTTGATTACCCAGACTCATGGCCGTATGCGCACGGCACTGGCCGGGCATGATTCGGTAGAAATACTGCGTCGCGCTGGAATGACGGAGCTCACAACTGCTCCGCTTGCGCCACCTGCCCGGGGGGCGGGATACGATCAAGAAAACGGCGTGCTGTCACTCCAGCCCTTGTTCGGGCAGATGGATGCGGAGACGCTGGAACGGATCGCCGCCATGGCTGCCGAGGAAGGGGATGGGCTGCTTTACCTTTCCCCGTTCCGCTGTCTGTTGCTGACGGGAATCACGCGCATGGAGGCTGTGGAGCGGGCCACCGATTCCGGTTTGGGCGTCATTGTCTCCGCCGGGGATCAGCGGCGCACCCTGCTGGCCTGTCCGGGCGCGCCATCCTGTGCAGCCACGCTGGCGCGCACGCAGGAGGATGCGCTGCGTCTGTTTGATGCGCTGGGCAGAGCCGATATCCATGTGTCCGGTTGTGCCAAAGGCTGTGCAGGGCGGGAGCCCCGTGGCCTCACGCTGGTGGGAACCATGCAGGGCTATGATCTCATTCGGGATGGCGGCCCTCTGGATAAGCCGGTTGCGCAGGGGCTGAGCTTGCGGCAGGTGTTGGCCGCGTTACAGACGAAGGCCGATCCATGACGTCCTGCTACCATTACGAGAAAGATGGTGCTGCGATCTATGCGCAGTCTTTCGCCACCATTCGCGCCGAGGCTGATCTGTCCGGTTTTACGCAGGACCAGGCGCAGATTGTGGTGAGGATGATTCATGCCAGCGGCATGGTCGATGTTGCGCAGGATGTCGTGTTTGGCGGTGATCTTGTGTCGGTGGCCCGTCAGACCTTGCGAGGCGGAGCGCCCATTCTGTGCGATGCCAAGATGGTGGCGCAGGGTGTGACCCGCTCACGCCTGCCAGCCGAGAATGAGGTGCTGTGCCTGCTTGATGCGCCGGGTATTCCTGAACTGGCGCGCCGGATCGGCAATACACGCTCCGCTGCGGCGCTGGATTTGTGGATTGGGAAGATGGGGGGGGCGATCGTCGCCATCGGGAATGCGCCGACCGCCCTGTTCCGGCTGCTGGAATTGCTGGATGCGGGGGCGCCGAAGCCTGCGGCAATCATCGGTATTCCGGTGGGTTTTGTCGGCGCTGTGGAATCCAAGCAGGCGTTGGCAGCCTATCGTCTTCCCTCCGGAGAGAGGATTCCCTTTGTGACGGTCCATGGACGGCGCGGAGGGAGCGCCATGACGGCAGCGGCGCTCAATGCGCTGGCGAGCGAAATCGAATGATCCCGCTCCATGATACGGCCAGAATGACAACCGGGCATGTGGGGACACTCTACACTGTTGGCATGGGGCCGGGCGATCCGGAGCTGATTACGCTCAAGGCGGCCCGGTTGCTGGGATGCGTGGATGCGATTGCCTTTTTCGCAAAACGCGGGCGCAGCGGACATGCACGCGGCATTGCCGGGCCGCATCTGCACCCTGCCATCGAGGAAATACGGCTCGAATATCCTTACACGACCGAGATCGCACTGCGTGATCCGCGTTATGCGGAAGGTATCACGCAATTCTATGATGAGGCCGCCCGGCGTGTCGCCAATGTTCTTGATAATGGGCGGGATGTTGCGCTGCTCTGCGAGGGCGATCCGTTTTTCTATGGTTCTTCCATGTATCTGTTCGACCGGCTGGGCGGCGCGTATCCGACGCGGGTGATTCCCGGCGTGACGGGAATGAGCGGTTGCTGGACGCAGGCCGGCGTGCCGATGCTGCATGGTGATGACGTGCTTTCCGTGTTGCCCGGCACGCTGGATGTGGAAACGCTTACGGCACGGCTGCACAGTTGCGATGCGGCAGTGATCATGAAAGTAGGCCGTAATCTGCCGAAAATCCGGATGGCGCTGGAACGGGCCGGGTTGTCGGAACGTGCGCTCTATGTCGAGCGTGGCACGATGGAAGGGGAGCGGATTTGTGCGCTCCATGCCCTGACGCAGGAAGAGGCTCCGTATTTTTCCATCGTTCTGGTGCCGGGGCGGCAAGGACCGCGTTAGGAAAACGTCGATGGCGGGCTGGATCAGGATTATCGGGCTGGGGCCGGGCAGTGACGGGCTGTTGACGCCCGATGCCACGCGATGGCTGGCACTGGCAACGGATGTCGTTGGCTATCATCCTTATGTGGCCCGTGTTCCGGCAAGGCTGGGCCTGAGCCTTCATCCCAGTGATAACCGGGAAGAGCTGGCCCGTGCTCGCCATGCGCTGGCCATGGCACAGGCGGGAAGATGTGTGGCGGTGGTCTCTGGCGGTGATGCGGGTGTGTTCGGCATGGCCAGCGCAGTGTTCGAGGCAGTGGAAAATGGCGATCCGGCCTGGACTGGTCTGGATATCGAAGTCGTGCCCGGCATTTCCGCCTGCCTCGCCGCGGCGGCGCGGGCCGGTGCGCCGCTGGGCCATGATTTCTGCGTCCTGTCGCTGTCGGATAATCTGAAGCCGTGGGATCTGCTGCTGCACCGCCTGCGTGCGGCGGCAGAGGCTGGTTTTGCCATGGCCCTCTACAACCCGGTCTCCGCCGCGCGTCCATGGCAACTGGATCAAGCGTTCGATCTGCTGCGGGCGTTATTGCCGGGCGAGGTCCCGGTGATTTTCGCCCGTGCCGTCACACGTCCCGATGAAAAACTGCTTGTCCGCCCCTTGCGGGAAGCCAAAGCGGCTTTGGCTGATATGCGGACTCTTGTGCTGATCTGCACGGAAGCAACGCGTTTGATCACGAAATCAAACGGTGAACACTGGGTTTATGCCCCGCGCTCGGTTACGCGCTCATGATGCAGCCTCTCCAGCCAGTGCATGGCTTCCTCTGCGGTGGTGACGGTATGGGAGGGAGGTGTCATCACCGGTCTGCGCACCATCCAGACGGGCAGGCCGAGCGCGCGACATGCGGCGAGTTTTGCTTCTGTTGCGCTCCCACCGGCATTTTTGGTCACGATACCGTCAATCCGATGCAGGCGCAGCAGGGCAATGTCATCATCCGTTGCAAACGGGCCGCGCGCCGTCAGAACAGTCGCTTGTGGCGGCAGGTGATGCGGCTCGGGCGCATCGACGCTGCGAATGACATAGTGATGCCAGGGACAGGCGCGAAAAGGCGCCAGTTCCTGCCGACCGATCGTCAAAAAAATCCGGCGCGGGATCATGCCGAGCGCAGTGGCGGCTTCTTCGAGCGAGTCCACCATTTGCCAGTGATCGCCTGTAACCGGCTGCCATGCCGGTCTGACGATGCCAAGAAACGGCAAAGGCCGCATCGCGATTGCCTGAGCTGCATTGGCGGAGATGCGGGCGGCGAAAGGATGGGTCGCGTCGATCAGCGCATGCATGCTTTCCTGTTCCAGCATCGCGGCCAGTCCGCTGGCACCGCCAAATCCTCCGGTGCGGCAGGGGATTGGTGGCAGAACAGGGGAGCGTGTGCGTCCGGCAAAGGAAAGCAGTGGCGCAAACCGCTCATCGCCTGCCAGCAGGCGTGCGAGGGCGGAGGCTTCGCTGGTGCCACCCAGTATCAGGCAGCGTGTCGGATCGGATGGAACATGCATAAAGAGAATTCGCCGTGAGTGCGCCCGCAGGCCGGACAGCATGGCTCGGCATACTGGGCATCGGCGAGAATGGTGTCGAGGGGTTGAGCAAGCGGGCCAGGCAATGGCTGGCGGAGGCTGACCATGTCTATGGTGGCACCCGTCATCTGGCATTGGCGGCTTCGCTGATCGGGGATACCGGTATTCCATGGTCCAGCCCGCTGTCATCGTCCCTGCCTGCATTGATGGAGAAACGGGGACGAAAAGTGGCTGTGCTGGCCTCGGGGGATCCGTTTTCCTACGGGATCGGTCCATGGCTGACGGACACTCTGTTGCGGGAGGAATGGTTCTGCATTCCTGTGCCATCCTGCCTGTCTCTGGCGCGCTCCGCGCTCGGCTGGGCGGAAGCGGAGACGGAAACAGTGTCTTTATGCGGACGTCCTCTGGAGACATTGCATCCGTTTCTTCAGCCGGGCGGTCGGATTCTGATTCTGTCGGCAGACGCTTCGACACCTGCGCTTGTGGCCGGCGAGATGACACGGCGCGGCTTTGGCTCAAGCACTCTCTGGCTGATGGAGGCGCTGGGCGGGAATGAGGAGCGCATTCGTAACAGTGAAGCGCAGACCTTCAGCTTCTCTGATATCGCGCCGCTGAACATGTTGGCGGTTGAGGTGGTTGCAGACCAGACGGCGCGTGTTCTTCCATTGAGTGCCGGCCTGCCGGATGCATGGTTCGCGCATGACGGGCAGATCACCAAGCAGGATGTGCGTGCGGCGACACTGGCGGCATTGTCTCCGCATCGGGGAGAATTGCTGTGGGATATCGGATGCGGGTCCGGCTCGATCGCGATCGAGTGGTTGCGACATCATCCATCCATGCGGGCAATCGGTATCGAGGCTGATACGGTGCGGGCGCAGCGTGGGCGGCAGAATGCTCATCAACTCGGCGTGCCGCGCCTGAGCATGATCGAAGGGCGTGCGCCGGAGGCACTGGATGGCCTGCCTGTGCCGGATGCGGTTTTCATCGGTGGAGGCTGTTCCGCTGCGGTGATTGCCTTCTGTCAGGCAGAACTGCGCTCCGGCGGGCGGCTGGTGGTCAATGCCGTGACGCTGGAGACGGAGGCTCTGCTGGCCGGGATATATCAGACCCATGGTGGCAGATTGACGCGGCTTTCGATTGCGACGGTGGGTGCGGTGGGACGACTGCATGCGTTTCGTCCCGCTATGACGGTGACGCAATGGGTCTGGCAGAAGCCGTTTCATGAGTGAGGGAAGGCGGGTTGTGGCAGGGCTCGGCTGCCGCCCGCTCTGTGCAGCAGAGGCGGTGATCGCGCTGCTGTATCAGGCGGCGCAGACGGCGCCTTTCAGCATGGTGGCGATCCCGGAATTCCGCACCGGAGCGGATGGGTTGATGGAAGCGCTGACGCGGCTTGGTTATCCGGTACAGGTGATAAGCATGGCGGCTTTGCAGGATGTACAGCATCGCTGTGTGACCCGCTCGGCGGCGGCATTACGGACAACCGGTCTGGCCTCGGTGGCGGAGGCGGCCGCACTGGCGGCAGCGGGACCGCTGGCACACTTGATCCTGCCACGTATCGCGGCTGATGGCGTGTCCTGTGCGCTGGCGGCGGCATCGGCAACAGAGGGGATGGCATGACGGTTCACTTCATCGGGGCAGGACCGGGGGCGGCTGATCTGATGACAGTGCGCGGGCGCGATCTGATCGCTTCCTGTCCGGTCTGTCTCTATGCCGGATCAATCATTCCGGCAGCCCTGTTGGAACATTGCCCACCCGGAGCGGAGATCATTGATACGGCATCGCTCGATCTGGAGGGGATCATGGCGCATTGCCGCTCCGCGCATGAGCGCGGGCTGGATGTCGCGCGTCTGCATTCCGGTGATCTGTCGATCTACAGCGCGGTGGCGGAGCAGCGCAGGCGGCTGGAACAGATGGGTATTCCCACCAGCTTCACGCCGGGCGTTCCGGCCTTTGCCGCTGCATCAGCGGCAATCGGGCGGGAACTGACACTCCCGGGCGTGGCGCAGAGCGTGGTGCTGACGCGTGTCTCTGGCCGTGCCTCCTCCATGCCGTCACGCGAAACGCTGGAAGCCTTCGCTGCGACCGGGGCAACGCTGGCGATCCATCTGGCCGTGCATGTTTTGCGCGATGTCGTTGCTCGGCTGTTGCCTTTTTATGGCGCGGACTGCCCGGTCTGCGTGGCGGCGCGGGCAAGCTGGCCGGAGGAAGCCCTGTATCGTGGCACGCTTGCCACCATCGTGGCGCTGGTGGAGGCGGGGGCGGAGGAACGCACCGCCCTGATTCTGGTCGGTCCGGCGCTGGGAGAAGAGGATTTTCAGAACAGTGCGCTGTATGACACCGATTATCGTCGGCGTTTCCGGGGCGGGCAGCCGTAACCGGCTCAGCAATCCTGTTCGTGGCGCCCCATCAACTGGCCGTCCCGGCTGAAGATCAGCACATCCAGCATGATCCCGGTGCCTTGCAACTGACTGGCCGCAGTTTCCCATGCGCGACATGCCATGGTATCGCCCAGCGGAAAGCCTTCATGGGCGGCGATGACAAATGCTTCGGGCGTGGTATTCGCGGCGGCAAGCTGTGCGGCAAGTGCCGGACTGCCCCCCATCGTGCTGACCAGACTGCCCAGCGCCTCCATATCCACATGTCCTCGCCGCGAGTGCAGATCGAGTCTTCCCTGTGCCAGCTTGGTGATTTTCGCAATCCCCCCCGCAATGGACAGGCGCGGCACAGAATGGCGGCGGAGATATTTCAACATGCCGCCGACGAAATCTCCCATTTCGATCAGCGCGGTATCGGGCAGGGCGTGCAGTTTTTTCACCGCCTGTTCCGAGGCATGGCCGGTGCTGCCCGCAATATGACGGAGACCGCTGGCGCGGGCCACATCGATGCCGCGATGGATGCTGTCGATCCAGGCCGAGCAGGAAAATGGCACCACGATCCCGGTCGTTCCCAGCACCGATAAGCCACCGACGATGCCGAGACGCCCGTTCAGTGTGCGCTCTGCCAGCGCACTGCCATGGTCAATGGAAATCTCGATACTGGCGGAGGGTGCGCATCCAAGGATCGCGGCTTCCTCGGTAATGGCCTGGGTGATCATCTGGCGGGGAACCGGATTGATGGCGGGTTCACCGGGGGGCAGCGGCAGGCCGGGACGGGTGATGGTGCCGACGCCCGCCCCGGCGCGGAACACCAGCCCGGCCTTGTCCGGCAGGCTGCGCACGGTGGCGCGGATCATGGCGCCATGCGTGACATCGGGATCATCTCCGGCATCCTTGATTACGCCGGCCATGGCGGCGATGCCATCGGGGGTTTCCGTCATGATCCGATGATCAGCCAGCGCGAAAAGCGGTCGCGCTCCTCCGGGCAGGCATATTTCCACCGGATCGGGAAAATGCCCGGTGTGAAGCGCCGAGAAGGCCGCACGGGCCGCCGCGGTGGCGCAGGCGCCGGTGGTCCATCCGCGCCGGAGGGAAGGGGATGAGGTCACAGCATCGAGTGTAACGCGAAACCGCGCCTTGCACATCGCCATGACGTGTCAGAAGGTCGGCGCGATGAAAAAGGATCATGGTGTGCAGGACAGACCGCGCCGGGAGCGGCTTTCATGACGGTGACAAAAGCACTGATGGTGGCCGCGCCGAAATCAGGCTCCGGCAAGACGACCGTGACGCTGGCCCTTGCTCTGGCCTTGCGTCAGCGTGGGGTGCGGGTGCGGATCGCGAAGAACGGTCCGGACTATATTGACCCGGCCTTTCATGCCGAAGCGGTGGGGTTGCCCTGTTTTAATCTGGATAGCTGGGCGATGCCGCCGGTCGCGCTGGATGCAATCTGGACGGAGATGGCCGTAGAGACCGACCTGATCCTGATCGAGGCTTCCATGGGATTGTTCGATGGCGGCGGCAGCCAGCCGGGACGGATGGGGGCGGCGTCTGATCTTGCTGCCCGGTTCGGGGTGCCGGTTCTGCTGGTGCTGGATGTCAGTGGACAGTCGCAAAGTGCTGCGGCGGTGGCCCGGGGATTTGCCACGCACGATCCCGCGGTGCGTCTGGCGGGGGTGATTGCCAATAACCTTGCCAGTGACCGCCATGCAGGGGGCGTGGCGCATTCCATGCAGCGTGCCGGGTTGCCGCTGCTGGGAACCGTGCGGCGCGGGGCTGTGCCTTCCCTGCCTGAGCGGCATCTGGGGCTGGTGCAGGCACGGGAGCATGGCACATTACCGTCCTTGTTCGAGGCGTTGGCCAGTGTTGCAGAGGCCTCGTTTGATCTGGAGGCGATCCTGTCCGCAGCCGTTCCGGTTATTTTGCCCCCCCGAGAGGATTCGGTGCCTCCGCTTCCGCCTCCGGGACAAAGGATTGCACTGGCCTGGGACGATGCGTTCAGCTTTGCCTACCCGCATATGCTGGCTGGATGGCGCAGGGATGGGGCGGAGATCGTTTGTTTCTCACCGCTGGCCGATCAGCCGCCTCCTGAGGGGTGTGATGCGGTCTGGCTGCCCGGTGGCTATCCGGAGCTGCATGCAGCACGGCTGGCCGCGGCCTCCCGCTTCAGGACCGGCATGCTCCGGGCGGCGGAGCAGGGGACGGTGCATGGCGAGTGTGGTGGCTACATGGTGCTCGGGGCCGGTCTGGAAGATGCGGAGGGTATGATCCACCCCATGCTCTCTCTGCTGTCGCATGTTACCAGTTTCCGGCAACGGCGGCTCAATCTTGGATACAGGCAGGCTATTCTGGAGGATACTTGCGTGCTTGGGTCGCAGGGAGCGGTGCTGCGGGGGCATGAATTCCATTATGCGCGGGTGATCGATCCCGGTAGTGATGCTCCTCTGGCGCGTTTGTCAGATGCGGAAGGGCGGGCGCTCGGCCTGTCAGGAGGGATACGCGGGCGGGTCAGCGGCAGCTTTTTTCACGTGCTGGCCAGCGAGGCCGCCTGACCGGGCCGGGAGGGGCGCCCGGCAATATATGTTTCCACCACGGCACGGTCATCGCCCAGAATTTGCAGGGCAAACAGACGATCTGCCAGCGAATGTCCTCCCGCTGAGTGGCCTTGTGTGCGGCGGGCCAGCAGAGGGGTTGCGGCTGGATCGAGCACTACGAAATCGGCCTCCTGTCCTTCTTCCAGTGCGCCGATCCGGTCGCGCAGGCCGAGAATGGAGGCGCCCCCAGCCGTCGCCAGATAAAGTGCTGTGAAAGGATCGAGGCTGGTGCCGCGCAACTGGCCGGTCTGATAGGCCGCGCCCATCGTATGCAGCAGGGAGAAGCTCGTGCCCGCTCCGATATCCGTGCCGAGACCGATGCCAACACCGTGCTCCTCTGCCTGTTGCAGATCGAACAGGCCGGAGCCGAGAAAACTGTTGGATGTCGGACAGAACGCAATACCGGCCTGTGCCTCGGCCAGCGCCTGAAAGGCGCGGGCATCGAGTTGCACACCATGCGCGAAAACGGATCGGGCCGTCAGCAGGCCGAACCGTGCATAAACGTCCAGATAATCCCGATATCCTGCCTCTGGTGGAAACCGCTCCGCCACAGCGGAGCATTCGGCTACGTTCTCGGCCAGATGCGTGTGAAACAGCGCATCGGGATAGGTCCCCAGCAGATCGGCAGCAAGATGCAACTGGGCATCCGTGCAGGACAGTGCATAGCGTGGCACGATGGCGTAACCGAGCCGGTTGCAGCCATGCCACCGTTTGATCAGCCTGTGCGTGTCATCACGGGCGGTCTCGACCGTATCATGCAGATGCTCCGGGCCGAGATCCATCAGAACTTTGCCGGAGATGATCCGCATGTTGCGTGTGCTGGCGGCTGCAAACAGGGCATTGACCGAGGTCGCATGCACTGTGGCAAAAACCAGCGCCGTGGTGGTGCCGTTGCGCAGAAGCTCATCCAGAAAAAACTCTGCCGAGGATTGTGCGTAGGCAGGATCTGAAAACTTCATTTCCTCCGGAAAAACATAGCGGTTGAGCCATTCCAGAAGCTGCGATCCGTGGGAAGCAATGCACCCTGTCTGCGGGTAGTGAACATGGGTGTCGATCAGTCCCGGAATGATGAGCTTGCCCGGATAATGCGTGACCGGAACATCAGAAAATTGTTCTGCGACGATGGCATAGGGGCCACGTGCAATGATGATGCCGTTCTCAAACACCAGCATGCCATCAGGATCATGGCGGATGGCAGCACTGCCATGTTGTTGGGGATGATGAGAAACAGAAATGATCTCACCACGAACGGCGTGTAAAAACCCTTGTCTTGACATGATTTTTTCGATCATGCCGTAAAGAAGCGGCTGAATCCACGTTCCCGCAGGGCGCGACGATAGGCGATCGAGCTTCGATCTGCCATGACATGCGCTTCGAGCGTCGGATCAAGCGGCAGGCATTCCGGTTTCTGGGCTTCCACGATGGCCTTGTCTTCCTCGAAAACACGGCGGTTGAAGTCATAGACTTCCTGAATGGGCCGGTCCGTATCGAAATTCCGTGCAATCGGCACGAACAGGCGCGTGACGCGGGCCGAAACGGGGGAGGCCGCATTCATGATCACCAGCCTGCCATGATCCGGAAAATCAATGCTGAGTGTTGCGGTGAAAGGCAGATGCACGCGAAAGTGCCTCAGCCATACAAAATCTTCCGGCACGGGCTTATCTGAACCATGCGGGTAATTGCTGAGAGAGCTGCGATACTCGACTTCAAACCCATCCTGGGTCGGGACGGGAATATAGGAAGGTACAGTGGTATTCTCGGGATCCCCGAACGTTCCGGTATGGACGAAGCCGAAATGGGCTACATCCAGAAATCCTTCCATCTGGCGTCCGGCAAAGCCGAAAATATCGATCCACGGACAGGTGATCTGCTGGAATCCGGAATCGTCCCAATGTGGCATGGGCGGGATAGAGGCGGATCCTGTTTCATCAGGCCGCAGACAGGTCCAGATCAGACCATAGCGCTCTGTGCTCGGATACGTGCGCAGATGCAGTTTTCCGGGAATGGCGCTGCCAGGATGGGCGGGCACCTTGAGACAGCGTCCTTCCGCACCGAAGCGGAATCCGTGATAGGCACAGGTGATCGACTGTCCATCCCCATGTCCCATACTGAGAGGAACGCCGCGATGCGGGCAAAGATCACCAGCGATGACGATCTGTTGTCCGGCGCGGTAGATCACCAGTTCTTCATCCAGCAATCGGGCGGAGAGAGGCTGTTCCCCTACCTCCCGTGCCAAGGCCACCGGGTACCAGAACCGGGCCAGTTTCTGCCAGTCTGCGGCCTCGAAGGTACAGTTGCGGGGCAACTGATCGATAGGGGGGGCGGCATGGGAGGAGGAGATTGAAGGGGCCGGAACTGCCGTCATGCCGGTTCTGTATCCTGCTGTGCTAACGGAATAACTACTCTGGGCATGGTTGCAAAGGTTCGCCCCTGGCATCAAACACTAAATGGAGTCTTGCAGGATGCGGGTACGGTTGCCCCCTCTCCTGCGGGGTGGATCTGTCCAGTCTGGTGTATGTCCATGATGACGGACAGGGCATTCAAAAGGAAAGAGCCGTTGTCGCAGAAATCGAAAACCCTGATCAGTGACCTTGATGCCTTTGTTTCTGACGCGCGGGCTTTTCAGGGGGGAGATGCTCAGGCCGAGCGGGATGTAGCCACCAGAATGGCGGAGCTGACCAAGCCGGAGGGCAGTCTCGGGCGGTTGGAGGACGCGGTCGGATGGTTGGCGCGGTGGCAGGGGCGTTCCAGACCAAGGCTGGAGAGTGTCGATATTCTGGTTTTTGCCGGCAATCACGGCGTTGTGAATCAGGGTGTGTCACCTTACCCGGCTGAGGTGACGGAACAAATGGTGGCGAATTTTGCCAATGGCGGTGCGGCGATCAATCAGCTCGCCCGGGCTGGACAGGCCGGATTAAGGGTGATTGCGCTGGATATTCATCGACCCACGGCAGATATCACGCAGGCACCCGCCATGGATGAGTCTGCTCTTCTGAATGCAATGCGCGTGGGCGCGCAGGCGGTGAAGGCTTGTGACCTTCTGTGTCTGGGGGAGATGGGAATCGGTAACACCACCATTGCTGCGACTCTCTCTGCGGGTCTGTTCGGGGGAAATGGAACAGACTGGGCCGGGAGGGGAACCGGCCTTGATGATGAGGGGCTGAGTGTGAAACGCAAGGTGATCGACCGAGCCCTGTCGCTGCATCGTGATGCTTCTACGCCATTGGCCGTGATGGCGGCACTCGGTGGAAGAGAACTGGCAGCGATACTGGGTGCCGTGTGGCAGGCCAGACGCCTTGGTATTCCGGTGATGCTGGACGGCTTTGTTTGTACCTCCGCGGCAGCTCCGCTGGCCGTGCTGGTCGAAGGTGGGCTGGATCATACTCTGGTCGGGCATCTGTCGGTCGAGCCGGGACATCGCCGCATTCTGGAGCGGCTGGGAAAAGAACCATTGCTCGATCTCGGCATGAGACTGGGAGAAGCCTCCGGTGCGGCAATCGCGCTTTCCGTTCTGAGGGCCGCGCTTGCCTGTTACAACGGAATGGCAACCTTCGCCGAAGCCAGTGTGGCAAGGGCTTCAGCGGCTATCCGTTGATGGGCTGGCTGAATGACCGTTTCCGGGAGGTCGCGGCGGCAGCCATGGTGCTGACGCGCTTGCCCGGCCTGCGTTTTGAGCATTCTTTTCCCGCTATGGCATCGGTGGCATGGGCGTTTCCGCTCGTTGGGGGCATGCTGGGTCTGATGATCGGTTGCGTGCAGGTCATGCTGATCGATCTGTGCGGGATGCCGTCATGGCCTGCCGCCGTCATCTGCGTGGCGCTGGGTGTCCTTATGACCGGTGCCCTGCATGAGGATGGTCTGGCTGATTTTACCGATGCTGCCGGCGGCCATACGACAGAGAAAAAGCTGACGATCATGCATGACAGCCGGATCGGCAGTTTTGGTGCTGTCTCCCTTATGCTGTCCTTGATGATACGGACGGCCTGTATCGCTTCATTGCCTCCTGATGGGTATGCGGTGGTGGCGATGATCGCCTCATTGGCAGTGTCTCGTTTCTGTATCCTGCTGATCCCTTTTTTCCTGAATCCTGCACGACCGGAAGGATCAGGGGCGATGATGGCAGGGATCGGCCCTGTGCAGCTTGGCATGGCGGCAATTTCGACGGTGGTAATGGCTTCTTTGGCAGGCATCCATGGCTGGCTCGCCTTTCTGGCGGCTTTGCTGAGCACATGGCTGGTCGGGCGCTATGCGCGAAGGACGCTTGCTGGCTTCACCGGGGACGTACTGGGCGCGACAGAGCAATGTGCTGTCTGTGCCGCCTTTCTGGTCATGGTCTGCGGGTGAGGAACATCGGCTGACATGCAAAAGGCCGGGGGATGCCCCCGGCCTTTCTGTTTCAGTGTTGTGGTTTCTCCTTGCGGGAGAAGACGCTTTTGATGCGTTCGCGCAGGCTCTGGAACGTCACATACAGCATCGGGATCATGAAGATACCGATACAGCTGGCGGCCAGCATGCCGGCCATGACCGACGTGCCGACATCCCGCCGGCTGATCGCGGCGGCACCATGCGCTACCACGAGGGGAAGCAGACCGAGGATAAAGGCGATGGAGGTCATCATCACCGCCCGGAACCGGGTTTTTGCGCCCTGCATGGCGGCTTCCTTGATGCTGTCACCATGTTCGCGTCTTTCCTTGGCGAACTCGACGATCAGGATGCCGTTTTTGGCGGCCAGTGCAATCAGCACCACCAGCCCGATCTGAGCGTAAATATCCAGTGAGAGATGCGCGATCAGAATACCGGCAAAAGAGCCGAGCACGCCAACGGCAACAGACATCAGCACCGGAACCGGGATCATCCAGCTTTCATAAAGTCCGACCAGGAACAGATATGCAAACAGCAATGCCAGCCCGAGAATGGCGCCGGTCTGTCCCGATGCAGCCACTTCCTGATAGGCTGTACCGGTCCATTCGAAATCATATCCTGGGGGAAGGGTTTTTTTCGACACCGCCGCCATGGTGTTCAGCGCTGTGCCGGAGGATATACCCGGAGCAGGGCCGCCATTGATGGTAATGGAACGATAATTGTTATACCGCGTGATGACCTGCGGACCGACCACGAAATGCACCGTTGCGATGGAACGCAGGGGTACACTCTCACCGTTCTTGTTGCGCACATAGATCTGCCACAGATCCTGTACATCATTACGGTTGGCGGCCTCACCTTCGATATTGACCTGCCAGACGCGTCCAAACAGGTTGAAATCGTTCACATAAAGCCCGCCAAGGGTTGCCTGCAGCGCGGTGAACACATCACTGATTGACAGTCCCAGCGCCGTTGCCTTGTCCCGGTCGATATCCAGGTACAGGGACGGATTGGTGCTGGTGAATGTGGTGAAAACACGGGAGAGGGCCGGATTCTGGTTGGCGGCAGCGATCAGCCCCCGTGCCACACTGCCGAGGGAGGCTGGATCCTGACCTTCCAGACCTTCAAGCTGATATTCAAACCCGCCTGTTGTCGACAGGCCGATGATGGGCGGCAGGTTCAGCGGAAAGACGATGGCTTCTCTGATCTGCTGTGCCGCGCCTGCGATGCGGCCGATAATAGCCTGCGCCGACATGGAAGGATCGGTACGCTGATCGAAATTTTTCAGCTTCACGAACATGAAGCCGGCATTTGGTTCCTGTGCACTGTCCAGAATGGAGCGACCGATGATCTGCACCACATCCCGGACGCCGGGGATGGGATGGATGATATTGTTCAGTTTTTCCATCACGGCGGCAGTACGATTGACGGAGGCTCCATCCGGCAGCTGGACGATGACGAAGAAGCCACCCTGATCTTCTTCCGGCAGGAACCCGGTGGGGGTCATGCGGGAGATCATGAAGATCCCGCCGCCGCATACTCCGACCAGCAGAATCGACAGGGCGGAAATACGCAACAGGCGCAGCACGATGGCGGCATATCCGTCACGAACCTTGTCGATCCCTCGCGAGATGAAGCCGAGAATGCCTCGCTTTTCACCGGTATGACGGAGAAACACCGCGCAAAGCGCTGGTGACAGCGTCAGCGCATTGATCGCTGAAATCAGCATCGAAATACTGATGGTGACGGCAAACTGCCGGAACAACTGACCGGAAATACCCGGAATGAAGGCGACCGGGACGAACACGGACAGCAGCACCAGCGTGATGGCGATGATGGGCGCTGTGATCTGTTCCATCGCCTTGATGGTTGCGTCCTGTGGTGAAAGCTCCGGCTCCTCCTCCATCACGCGCTCGACGTTCTCGACCACCACAATGGCGTCATCGACGACGATACCGATCGCCAGCACCATTGCGAGCAGGGAGACCGTATTGGCGGAATATCCCATGGCCAGCAGACCGGCGAAGGCACCAATCAGGCTGACGGGCACCGCCACGCTGGGGATGATCGTGGCGCGCAGGCTGCCAAGGAACAGAAACACCACCAGCACGACCAGAACAAAGGCTTCGGCCAATGTGCGCAGCACCTCGTGAATCGTATCGGTCACGAAGGTCGTGCTGTCATAGCTGACCTGATATTTCATGCCTGGCGGGAAGCGCTCGGCCAGTCCGGCCAGTCTTTTATTGACGGCCTCTGCCGTGTTCACTGCATTGGCACCGGGAGACAGATAGACTGCAACGGTGACGGACGGTTTTCCGTTCAGGCGGGTTTCGCTGTCCTCATTCTGACCGCCCAGTTCGACACGGGCCACGTCCCGAACCCGCAGAATCGAGCCGTCAGGATTGGCACGGACGATGATATTACCGAACTGCTCCTTGGTGATCAGGCGGCCCTGCGTCTGGACATTGAACTGAAATTGCTGATCCGGCCCGATTGGGCGCGCGCCGATGCGTCCCACCGGGGCGACGGTGTTCTGTGACTGAATGGCCGCGGCAATGTCGGATGGAGAAAGATTCAGGCTGGTCAGGCGGTGAATGTCGAACCAGACCCGCATGGAGTACATCTGCTGGCTGAACAGCATCGCCTGCCCCACGCCGGAGGTGCGGCTGATCGCATCCATCACTGAAATCTGGAGATAGTTGGTGATGAACAGAGGATCCTTGCTGCCATCACTGCTGTAGAAGCTGATGAACTCCAGAATGGCGGAGGATCGCTTCTGCACCGTCAGCCCTTGCCGTTGCACGATTTCCGGCAGGCGCGATGTGGCTGTCTGCACACGGTTGTTGGTGTTGACCGTGTCGATATCGGGGTTGGTGCCCAGCGCAAAACTGACGGTCAGGTTATAGCTGCCATCATTGCCCGCGGTACTCTTCATATAGAGCATCTGGTCCACACCGACGACCTGGGCCTCGATCGGCTGGGCGACGGAGCTTTCGACCACGGCGGCAGATGCGCCCGGATAGGATGCGGTAACCTGAACCTGTGGCGGCACGATATCGGGGAACTGGGCCACCGAGATCCGGGTGAGGGAAATTAGTCCTGCAATTGTAGTGACGATCGCGATGACAATTGCCAGTCGTGGGCGTCGGACAAATACGGCTGAGATCATCGGGGCTTACCCGCGCGCCGGAGGAGGAGGAGTGGTCGCCGGATTGGGGGATGCCGGGCCGGGTGCTACTTTCTGGCCCGGCTTCATGACGCGTTGCACACCTTCCACAATAACCGTCTGGCCGGGTGTCAGCCCTTTCAGCACCACGACATTTTTCTGATCAGAGGCGCCAAGTTCGACATTGGTGCGGACGGCCTCGTTCTGGGTATTGACGGTATAAACGTAGTTACCCTCCTGGTCGGAAAGAACGGCAGCGCGCGGGATGGTCAGGGCCTCGACCGGCTGGACACCTTCCATGATGACCTGCACGAATTCACCATCAATCAGCTCCCTTACCGCGTGATCACCGTCCTTGCTGATAATGGGATTGGCGATGGTAGCGCGCAGCATGATCGTATCTGTCGTGCTGCTGATGGTGTTGTCGGTGAAGTTCAAATCGCCTGTCTGGTCGTAGATACGGCCATCCGGCAGGCGCAGCTTGATCTTGACGGCTTTCAGGCCGCCTTTTTTGTAGTAGCGGTTCCGCAGCTCCAGCGCCTCTGGCACCGGAACCGGGAACAGGATCCACATTGGATCCTGACTGACAATGGTGGCCAGCGTGCCGGTATTCGGTGTGACCACGTTACCGATGGTCAGACTGGTGCGACCGATCTTGCCTGCAATCGGGGCACGGATATCCGTATAGGCCAGATTGATCTGGGCTGAACGCAATTGGGCCTGATTGGCCATGACCTGCGCTTCATCCGCCAGCACAGCGGCGCGGCTGTCATCATAGACCGAGCGCTGGCCTGCAGGCGTGTTCAACAGCGCCTTGGCACGACCCATGGTAAGCTGGGCATTGTTCAGCGTGGCCTGCGCCTGCTGAACCGCTGCGGCTTTCGCTTGTACATCCGCCTCGAAAGGTGGCTTTTCCAGCGTATAGAGCAGGTCACCCTTTTTGACCTCGGCCCCTTCTTTGAACAACTGCTGTTCCAGAAAGGCCGTGACACGGGGCACCAGATTAACGCGGTCAGTGGCCTGAATACGTCCGACAAACTCGTTGGTCTGGGTGTATGGAAGCTTCTCGGCCTTAATGACCCCAACCGGCGGCGGCCCTCCACCGGGCCGTCCCTGCGCCAGCGCTATCTGAGCCGTGCCGGTCAGAAGTGCAGCAGCGATGAAGGCGGCCAGAGAAGCCGCTTTCATCAAGCCTCCCCCTGCATGCGATGGACGCTTCACCACATCGGAGCGATGCGTCGATGCGGATGAGGTAGGGATGTGAACGAAGCGATCATGCATGGAAGTGAGATCCTGCCTTACCATTGCCGGTCAGCATGTCATCTGACCGATTGGTCAACCAATAATGACGCAGGTACGGAACGGTCAATCGTTGATAACGATTATACTGTTCTGCCTTGATGGCGTCATATTTGGCCTTTCGGCCGACATGCCGCATGTTCATTGCTGCCATGATCGTTCAGATGCGCTGTTTCAGGCTCGTTGTATATTTTGTCCCGCTCGTCATCGGACAGCCAGTCCTGATGGCTGCGCCCGTGGAGAAACCGGTGCGGGAGCAGAAGGTTTCTCCAGAAACATGGGCGCGTGAGCAATCGAGACTGTGCCGGAACGCGATTGATAAGGCCGAGCGCCTTTTCCCCGTCAAAAAAGGATTATTGCTGGCCATTTCCCGGGTTGAAAGCGGTCGCCCTATCCAGATTGAGGCTAACAGAGCCGCACAGTCACTGGAGCCCTGGCCATGGACTATTAATGCGGACGGGCAGGGCTATTTTTTTGACAGCAAGGCTGCGGCGGTTGCATGGGCAAAGCAGGCGCTCGCCCGGAAACGCGTTCAATTTATGGATATCGGATGCATGCAGGTGGATTTGCAGATGCATCCTGCTGCCTTCAAAACCGTGGAGGAGGCGTTTGATCCTCACACGAATGTGACCTACGCCGCCCGGTTTCTGACAGCGCTGCATGATGGTCCGGCCAATAGCGATTGGGGGTTGGCTGCGGGACTCTACCATTCCTCGACCCCGGCTCTGGCGGCTGATTATCGCAACAGGGTGGCGGCTGTAGGGGCGGGAGTGGTCTCGACGGTCATTGCCTTTCCGCCGACTTTCCTGTCAGCAAAGCGGGCCGGGACGCTGCATATGGCGCTGGCGGGGGGAGGATCACTGGCGATCAATGTCCGCCGCCAACCTGCCCGCATCCATCGCAGGCAGAGCCCCTGTGCGGTGGCCCGTATGCTCGGCTCCTACCTGCCGCGCCGTCCACGCGGTTGCTGACGGCGCAAGCAGGGAGGGGCGTCCTTCAGCCCTGATAGGTGGTCTGTCGCTGCTCGCCGAGACCGGAGACGCCCAGAGTCATGGTCTGGCCTGGGCGCAAATAGATTGGCTCCGGCTTTTTGCCCATGCCGACGCCCGGAGGGGTGCCGGTGGCAATCAGATCACCCGGATGCAGGGTGATGAACTGGCTGACATAGCTGACCAGGGTCCGTACGCCGAAGATCATGGTGCGTGTGTTACCGGTCTGCATCCGCTCGCCATCCACATCGGTCCACAGATCAAGGTTTTGCGGATCTGGAATTTCGTCCTGTGTCACCAGCCATGGGCCGACCGGCCCGAACGTGTCGCAGCCCTTGCCCTTGTCCCAGGTGCCTGCGCGTTTGGTCTGGTATTCGCGCTCGCTGACATCATTGATGATGCAGTAGCCAGCGACATGCTTCATGGCATCATCCTCGCTGACATTACGGGCGAGGCTGCCGATGACGATTCCCAGTTCCACTTCCCAGTCTGTGCTGGTTGATCCGGGCGGAATGCGGACATCGTCATAAGGGCCGCAGAAAGCACCCAGCGATTTCAGAAACAGGATCGGCTCCCGCGGGATTTTGCCACCGGTTTCGGCGGCGTGGTCAGCGTAGTTCAGGCCGATGCAGATAAAATTGAGCGGCAGCGGCACGCATGGTCCGATTCTGGGGGAGCCTTCGACCAGCGGCAGGGTTTCCGGGTCCAGCCGACCGAGTCTGGCCAGGCCTTCCGGCGACAATACGCTGCCTGCGAAGTCGTTGACATAATGCGAGACATCGCGTGGACGACCGGCAGCGTCCAGGATGGCAGGTTTTTCTTGCCCGGGAGGGCCAAGTCTAAGCAATTTCATATCATAATCTCCCCTCATTTTCGGCATATCATTTCGCAGTGGTGGAGGGAAGCCGTGAAAATGCATGAGGCTGATGCATCTGGCTGATACATGGTGCGTGTGGATGGGTGGTTGAGCCGGTCGGGAATGCCCTCCATCCTGCACGGGATCGCGCCTTTTGGCTTTTGATGCCCATTCCGGATGAAAGACACAGACCTCATGCCCGCAGATGCCAGTTCCGCACCGTCTTCCACCGTTGCTCCGGTGCCGGTCCGGCTGAGTGATTACACGCCGCCCGCCTACGGGGTGGAGCAGGTCGATCTGGTGTTCCGTCTGGATCCCGCCCGAACCGTGGTGCAATCGCGGCTGCATGTGATCCGCCAGCCCGGTACGCCGGAAGGGGCCGTTTTCCACCTGGATGGGGAGGCGCTGGAACTGCTGTCCCTCCGCATCGACGGCAGGGAGGCCAGCAGAGAAGAATACCGCCTCACCCCGCACGGGCTGGACATAGCCGGTCTGCCTGCCGAAAGCGTGCTGGAGATCGATACTGCCATCGCACCGGAGCAGAATACCGAACTCAGCGGGCTGTATGTCTCACAGGGAGCATTCTTCACGCAGTGCGAAGCGGAAGGGTTCCGGCGCATCACCTATTTCCCGGATCGCCCGGATGTCATGGCACGCTATATCACCACCATCGTCGCGCCGCGTACGGTGCCGGTGTTGTTGTCAAACGGCAATCCGGTTGATGCGGGGGAGGCTGAAGGCGGATTGCACTGGGCGAAGTGGGAGGATCCGCACCCGAAGCCCTGTTATCTGTTCGCGCTGGTGGCTGGCGATCTGGCTGCCGTGCGGGACAGTTTCGTCACACGCTCTGGCCGGACGGTTGCTCTGGCGATCTGGGTGAGGGATGGGGATCAGGACCGCTGTGCCCATGCGATGGACAGCCTGAAACGCTCCATGCGCTGGGACGAGGATGTGTTCGGCCTGGAATATGATCTGGACGTGTTCAATATCGCCGCCGTCAGCGACTTCAATATGGGGGCGATGGAGAATAAGGGGCTGAACGTCTTCAATACCAAATATGTGCTGGCCCGTCCCGATACTGCGACAGACAGCGATTATCAGGGTATCGAGACCGTTATCGCCCATGAGTATTTTCATAACTGGACAGGCAATCGCGTCACCTGCCGGGACTGGTTCCAACTGACCCTGAAGGAAGGGCTGACGGTTTTCCGGGATCAGGAATTCAGCGCCGATATGGGCAGCCGGGCGGTGAAGCGCATCTCCGATGTGCGCACCTTGCGCGCAGCACAGTTCCGGGAGGATGCCGGGCCGCTGGCTCATCCGGTGCGCCCGGACGCTTATGTGAAGATCGATAATTTCTACACGGCGACCGTTTATCAGAAAGGAGCCGAGCTCGTCCGTATGGTCCGGACCCTGATCGGGCGCGAGAAATTCCGGCAGGGGATGGATTTGTATTTCCAGCGCCATGACAACCACGCCGTGACACTGGAGGATTTCGCCGCTGCCATGCAGGATGCATCCGGGGTGGATCTGTCCCTGTTCCGGCGCTGGTACGGGCAGGCGGGCACGCCGGTTCTGCGGGTTACGGATGAGTATGACGCCTCGGCGCGCCGTTATGTCCTGCGTGTGACCCAGCATACATCGCCGACACCAGGTCAGGAGGAAAAGCAGCCTTTGCTGATCCCCATTGCGGTCGGGTTGCTGGATGAAACCGGCGCGGCTTTGTCATTCCGGTTGGAAGGGGAGGATAAAGCCCGTCCCGACACAAGAATCCTGCGTCTGGAACAGGAAACACAGAGCTTCGTGTTCCATGATGTGGCGCGGCCACCACAGCCTTCCCTGCTGAGGGATTTCTCTGCACCGGTAAAATTGGCCGATACGCCTGCGGAAAGGCTGCGTTTTCTTGCAGCCCATGATTCCGATCCGTTCGTGCGCTGGGATTCCGGGCAGCAATACGCCACACAGAAACTGTTGCAGCAGGTAACGGCTTACCGGAATGGCGCGGCTCCATCGCTGGATGATGGCATTATGGAGAGTGTGGCTGCCTCCATCGCCCGTGCGCCGGAAGACCCGGCACTGGCGGCGGAGGCGATGGCCCTGCCTGCGGAAACCACATTGGCTGATGCGATGGAGGTGGTGGATGTCGATGGCATTCATGCCGTGCGCCGTGCCGCGCGGGCTGCGATCGGCCAGCAACTGGGGGCCGCGTTGCGGGCAGGATATGAGGCATGGAGCACGGGCGATGTGACCGCGCTGGATGGCAGGGCAATGGGCGGCCGGGCTTTCCGCAATGCCTGTCTCGGCTATCTGGTCGCAGCCGATGAGGGAGAAGCCGGTGAGGGTGTGACACTGGCCTGGAAACAGTTTCAGGCCAATCGCTGCATGACGGATGTACTGGCTGCCTTGTCGGTGCTGGCGGATACGGGCGTGCCGGAGCGGGAGAAGGCGCTGGCTCTGTTCTATGATCGCTGGCGGGGGGATGCGTTGGTGCTGGATAAATGGTTTGCCATCCAGGCCATGTCCTCTCGACCGGACGCGCTGGAGCAGGTGAGGCAGCTGATCCGTCATCCTGATTTCGACTGGCGCAATCCGAACCGGGTGAGGGCGGTGCTGACCAGTTTTGCTTCCGGAAATCAGGTCCGGTTCCATGATGCGTCGGGGGCAGGATATGCGTTTCTGGCAGACGCGATTCTGCGTCTGGATGGAATCAACGGCCAGATTGCGGCCCGGATGACGGCTCCTCTGGGGGCATGGCGGCGGCAGGATCAGGCTCGTGCAGAACTGATGCAGGATCAGTTGCGACGTATTGCAGCCAAGCCTGATCTGTCCGGGAATGTCAGGGAGATCGTTGATCGCAGTCTGGGTTGAAGCGCAGTCAGGTTACAAATTCGTATCAAATATATCTATATGTATTGATATATTGGTGGTGTTGGATTAGGGAATGATCATGCCGCAGCGGTCACCAGGATGCTCCCTGCGGTCATCAGAAAAATGATCGAGGAATGAACCCATGAGTGCTGCCAATACCATTAAATGTGCGTGCCCGGATTGCGTGTGCGAAGTGGAGCAGGGCAAGGGCATCCAGCGCGATGGGCATACCTATTGCGATGAAGCCTGTGCGTCTCATCACAAGGATGGCTCTGGCTGTCACCATGCTGGCTGTGCCTGCCACGGCTAATTGAAAAGACTGGATTAGTCAGTACAGGGCGGCATGATGCCATGCATCATGCCGCCCTTTTTATGATGACCCTGTCCTTCTTCCTCTTGCCGTATTGTCAGGGGGGACATACACCGCCTGATCATGGGCTGACCTGGAAATAGCCAGTCGCTTCGGGCGGCTTATCCATTCAGTTTTTTTTGGATGATTCAGGGCAGCGGACGGTTTCTGTTTTGGGCTGGCTTACACATATCGACCCCGTTTATTTATTATCCGGCCTCGGAGTGGGTTTTCTTGTCGGCATGACCGGGGTTGGCGGCGGCTCGCTGATGACGCCGCTGCTGGTTCTGCTGTTTGGGGTTCATTCCCAGACGGCCGTTGGCACCGATCTGCTGTTTGCCGCCGTCACTAAATCGGTTGGCACCTCGGTTCACGGTTTTTCCCGCACTATTGACTGGGCCGTTGTCAGACGTCTTGCATCCGGCAGTGTCCCGGCCTCGGCAGGCACGTTGCTGTGGCTACACAGCCATGGCGGGCTCGGGCCTGACATATCCCGTATGATGGCCTACGTTTTGGGCAGTGCGCTGCTGCTGACGGCGGGAAGTCTGTTTTTCCGTCCATGGCTGCATCGGATTGCGGGGACCAGAAGAAAACCTCTTCCCCCGGGACTTGTAGCGCTTCTGACTGTCCTGTTTGGCATATGCCTCGGCATGCTGGTGTCACTTTCCTCCGTAGGGGCGGGTGCCATCGGCGTTACTGTGCTGATTGCGCTCTATCCAGAATTGCCGATGGTGAGGATTGTCGGTTCAGATGTCGCACATGCAGTGCCCCTGACTTTGATTGCCGGTCTGGGGCACTGGATGCTGGGTGCGGTGGACACGAATTTGCTGCTGTCCCTGCTGACAGGATCATTGCCGGGAGTAATCGTTGGCGCTCTTCTGTCATCCCGCATACCTGCGGATATTCTGCGCCCTGTCCTCGGTTGTATCCTGACGGTCGTCGGACTTCGTCTTCTGTTCTAGGTGGGGACGAAGACAGTCGCCTGCTACCGCGCTTCGGTCATCAGGGAGGACGAAGAAGGGGTCGGTGACAGCGACTCTGTCTCCTCCTGCAAAATTTCAATCAGTGCTTCTTCCCAGAACTCTTCATTACGTCCGTGTGGGCGACCTGCCTTTTCCCATAGAAGGTATGCGCGAATTCGTACCCTCTCATCCTGTCTGGTGATTGCTCCAGTCATGGCCCATCCTCATGCGTAGAACCGGGCTGTGGTCCAGTCCGCTTTGACATCACTAACGCTGAAGATAGGGAGTGGCTGCATGCAATCTCCATTAAAAGATACAGCCGGCGCTCTATAACCGCGCCGAAGGCGTTCCTTATGACAGGGCGGCTTCACCATCCAGGGTGGCGGCCACGGCATGCACGGTGGCGGCGATACGGATTGCTGCCTGCACCTGTTCCTGCGTCAGGCCATTCTGGCGCACGATTTTCTCATGGCTTTCCATGCACATGCCACATCCGTTGATGGCAGAAACCGCCAGAGACCACAGTTCGAAATCGACCTTGTCGACACCAGGTTTGGCCATAACGTTCATTCGCAGCCGGGCCGGCAGGTTCGCGTAATCGCCTCCTACCAGGTGCACGAAGCGGTAATAGACATTGTTCATGCCCATGATGGCAGCGGCAGCCTTGGCAGCGGCAAGGGCTTCGGCACTCAGCTGCGGTCCGAATTCGGCGAGGATGGCTGCGGTTACAGTGTTGCTGCGGGAAGCGAGGGCGGAGGCGATGAAAGTGCCCGCTTTCTGCTGCTGGTTCAGTACGTCTTCATTGGCCAGAGAGCCGAGATTCAGCTTCAGATCCTTGGCGTATTCGGGCAGTGCGTTTTTCAGGCTTTCGATGGACATGCTGTTTACTCCTGTCACGAGAAGGGGTGCGTCAGACGCAGAAACGGCCCGGCAGGGCCGGGCCGCTGCGATACCACCGGCCTTTATCTGCGCTGAAAGCGTCAGATGAAGGCGGTGCAGCCAAGTGGCTGGTTCAGCCGACCTTGATGAACTCGTCGCCTTTGGACCAGTTGCACGGGCAGAGCTCATCGCTCTGCAGAGCATCCAGGACGCGCAGCACTTCCGCCGGATTGCGGCCGACGGACAGGTCGGTCACATAGGCAAAGCGGATGATGTTCTGCGGATCCACAATGAAGGTCGCACGCTGTGCCACGCCTTCGGCCCGATCCAGAATGCCCAGAGCTTCCGACAGCTCACGCCGGATGTCGGAGACCATGGGGATCTGCAGTTCACGCAGATCATCGTGATGCAGGCGCCAGTTAACGTGCACGAACTCATTATCGGTGGACACGCCATACAGCACGGCATCACGATCGGCAAAATCGCTGTTCAGCTTGGCGAAAGCAACGATTTCGGTCGGGCAGACGAAGGTGAAATCCTTCGGCCAGAAGAACACGACCTTCCACTTGCCTTCGGCGCTGTTCTCCGTCACCTCGAAGAACGGATCCTTCAGATCCAGGCCTTCCTTACCCGGCTTGACGGCGGTCAGCTTGAAAGACGGAAATTTATCGCCCACTGAGAGCATACAGAATATCCTTCACACGAAGTCGTTAAGACAGGCACGTCGCACCCCTATATAATGCGACGCTGCTGCAGGAGTAAGGCCACAGCGATGACGTTGCACAGAAGGGGCGTGTTAATGCTGCACTGCACGATAGGCTGCCCCTGAATTTCATGCCAATGAATAATTCCTGAATTTTTGATCGAATGAAACGATGACACCCCTGCCTACTCCCCAGCAGCTCCGGTATCTGATGGCATTGGCCGAATACCAGCATTTTGGCCGGGCAGCGCAGGCTTGTGCGGTCACACAATCCACATTGTCGGCAGGTATTCTGGCGCTGGAGCGGCAGCTGGATGTGCAGATTCTCGACCGGATCGGCGGAAAGCGCGTGATTTTTACGGCGCTGGGACGAGAACTGGTGGAGCGTGCCCGGGATGCCATGCATGCGCTGGAAGCAATGTCGGAGGCCGCTTCTGCCGCTCGCGCACCGATGAGTGGGCCACTGAGGGTAGGGGTCATTCCAACGATCGGCCCGTTTCTGCTGCCCCGTCTGATGCCGGCCCTGCGGCGTGAATATCCCAGTCTCCGGCTCTATCTGCGGGAAGATACCACCGACCGTCTGGTCGCAAGGCTGCGGGATGGACGGTTGGACCTGCTGCTGCTTGCGATGCCCTGTGACTGCAGGGGAATGGATACGGTGTCGATCGGGCGGGATTCGTTTCTGGTTGCCCTGCCACAGGGGCACAGGCTGGCGGAGCGGGAGGTTATTCCTATTGAAGCTCTCAGCATGGAGAATTTGTTGCTGCTGGAAGACGGACACTGCCTGCGCGAGCACGCGCTGGCCGCCTGCGGGCTGCTCATGGCGCATGAGAAAAACGCCAGTGAGGAGGAAAGTGCCAGTAAGAAGGAAAGTGCCAGTAAGAAGGAAAGTGAGGGTGACCCTGTCCGGACTGTCGAAACACGCAGCCGCGACGTCCAGAACGGAGATGGCCTGACTGATCAGTTCGCGGCTACCAGCCTGCATACGCTGGTGCAGATGGTGGCAGGTGGACTGGGCATCACATTGCTCCCGCAAATTGCGGTGGATGCCGGGGTGATGGCGGGTACGTCGCTGGTGCTGCGACCGCTTGAAGGGGATGGTGCATGGCGGGAACTGGGGCTTGCCTGGCGGCATAATGCGCCGCGTGGTGCCGATTATCTCGGTATGGCATCGCTGCTGCGGGAGGCGGCGGGGTTTTGAGTCTCCAGCAGGCTTTGATAGCATTGCGGTCGGGACAGGCCGCCGCATGCGAAACCATCTGTCGTCGCCTGCTGGCAAACAGGACCGCCTCTGCCGATCAGGCCCGTCTATTGTTGGGGCTGGCTCTGGCAGTGCAGGAAGAAAAAGCTGAATCGCTGGAGCTTCTGTTGGGCGTGGCCCGTGCTCATCCACAGGCAGCGCATCCGTTTCGTGATCTTGCCGGATTGATGCATGGCCGTGACCACGCCATGGAGGTACTCCTGATCGCCGCAGGGGCGCATGCGTCGGAGGATGCAAATCTCGCCATTTTTCATGCAGAATGGCTGGAGCTCCGAGGCCGTAAACAGGCGGCTGAAGCGCGTCTTGTACAGTTCCTGACCCAGGCGAGCCTGAAAAAATCCGCCGGAGAGGCTGCCGTCCTGCGTGCTTATGCTCTGCTGCTGGCAGGGCGTAACGCTCTGCCCGAAGCAAGGGAGGCGATGAAGCGTGCCACCGCGCTGGAGCCGAACCATGCTGCCGGATGGACCAATCTGGCGAATATTCTGACGGCGCTGAAAGACTTCCCGGCTGCTCAGCAGGCTCATGACCGGGCTGCTGCCTGCGCCCCCAACGATCCACGCATGCGGATGAACCGGGCCTTGACCCTTTTGAAAGCAGGCCGTTATGCGGAGGGATGGGCTGATTACGAAGCCCGTCTGGCAATCGGAGATCGCCTCATGTTTCCGGTTTCTTCTCTGTTGCAGAAAGAAGAATGCCGATCCGGGCTGGATGGTGTGCGTATACTGGTCGTTTCTGAGCAGGGTTTTGGCGATACCATCCAATTTCTCCGCTATATTCCGCTCCTTGCTGCCCGTGGCGCACGGGTGCGGCTGTTTGTGCCTCCTGAACTGGTTACTGTGGCGGAGACAGTGGCGGGGGTGGAAAGCGTGGCAGGCATGGATGGCATTGCGCCCGCTTTTGACCGTCATGTGCCGATGATGAGTTTGCCTTATCTGCTGGATGTCGCTTTTGTTCCGATGCATGAACCATATCTTGCGGTTTCAGAATCGCGTGCCCGACACTGGCGGGAGCTGCTTCCTCCCCGTCCGGCGCGTGGGCGGATCGGTCTGGTCTGGGCCGGGGCCTCACGCAATCATCCTGATGCCACCGCCATTGATCGACGTCGCAGTATGTCTTTGCAGGATCTGGCATCGCTGGCAGAAATTCCGGATATGGTTTTCGTCAATCTACAGATGGGGCCTCCATCTATTCAGGCGCAGGAAAAGCACGCTTTTCGCTTTGCCCCTGACATTACTGGTCAGATCAGGGATTTTGCTGACAGCGCTGCTATTCTGAGTATGCTTGACGCACTGGTGACTGTGGATACATCCATTGCCCATCTTGGAGGTGCATTGGGGGTGCCGGTGCTGATGCTGGATCGGCTGGACCATTGCTGGCGCTGGTCAGACCCCTGTGAATTGATATCCACTGTGCCGAATACTGAAACCGGTGGGTTGAAAACGCGATGGTATCCGTCGATGCAGCTGTTCCGCCAAACCACCCCGATGGACTGGCAGGAGCCTGTTAAGTGCCTGCACAACACATTGCGCGTGTTATCGCTGCAATAATCCTTATAAAATCGTTCTTTATTTTTTCACTGATGCTGGCAAAGCAGAAAAGCTTTGACTAGAAGCGAAAAGCGATTCTCGATCACTATAAACATGATCGGCCTCGGGGGCGTTTTGCCAACGCTTGCGACAAATAAGGGGATTTTGATGTCTAAGGCTTTTATTGCCCAGGTTATTCAGGAAAGCGCTGATCTGACCGGCGTGGCGGCAAACCGCACGGCGAGCGATCTTATCACCGCGATCGTGAAGGAGATGAAGAAGAACGGCAAATTTACACTGCCGAGCTTTGGTACCTTTACTGTCAGGAAGACCAAGGCGCGCAAGGGTCTCAATCCGCGGACAGGTGAGCAGATCAAGGTCAAGGCTGGAAAGACAGTTCGTTTCAAGGCCTCTCCGAACCTGAAAAAATCTGTCTGACTGAAGCAAAACGGCCGCTGGGGAAGCGGCCGTTTTTGTTATGTAGTCTGTTCTTTGGATTTTTTGTTCTGAAGCCTCAAATATCCAGATCTCCTGCGCGGGGCGCGTTGTCCTGAATAAATTGAAACCGCAGTTCCGGTTTCTTGCCCATCAGGCTTTCCACCAGTTCCCCTGTCCGTGCCCGATCTTCCGGTGGCGTCAGAACTTTCAGCAGAACCCGGCGTGCGGGATCCATTGTGGTTTCCTTCAGAATGGCCGGTGGCATTTCGCCGAGCCCCTTGAAGCGGCTGACTTCGATTTTTCCAGTTTTCTTGAAGCCGGATTTCATGAGCCTGTCGAGTTCCGCATCATCCATTGCATAGCGGGAGATGGCTCCTTGCGTCAGACGGTATAGCGGCGGCTGTGCCAGATAGATGTGTCCACGACGGACCAGTTCCGGCAATTCCCGGTAGAAAAATGTCATCAACAGGCTGGCGATATGCGCGCCATCGACATCGGCATCAGTCATGATGATCACGCGGCCATAGCGGAGCCGCGCAATGTCAAACCGTTCCCCGACCCCACAGCCGAGCGCCTCGATCAGATCCTTAAGTTCCTGATTCTGTCGTAATTTGTCGGCGGATGCGCTGGCGACGTTGAGAATTTTGCCGCGCAGAGGCAGTACGGCCTGTGTTTCACGCCGGCGGGCCTGCTTGGCTGATCCGCCCGCACTGTCGCCCTCAACCAGAAACAGTTCGGTTTCGGCGGCATTTTCGCTGGAACAGTCAGCCAGTTTGCCGGGCAGACGCAGCCGTCTTGTGGCTGATTTACGTGGCGTGTCTTTCTGCTCGCGTCGCCGGATTCGCTCTTCCGCCCGTTCGATGACGTAAGCAAGAAGATTATCCGCTCCGGCCGGATCGCCCGCCATAAAATGGTCGAAGCGGTCCCGCATTGCGGATTCAACCAGTCGTACCGCTTCCGGACTGGTCAGTTTTTCCTTGGTCTGGCCCTGAAACTGTGGCTCCCGCACAAAGGCTGACAGCTTGGCCGCCAGGGATCCCATGATGTCTTCCGCGGTAATGGCGGATGCGCGTTTATTACCGCGCTGTTCTCCCCAGGCGCGCAGCCCCTTTAAAAGGGCTGCGCGAAATCCTTGCTCATGTGTGCCGCCAAGGGGAGTCGGGACTGTATTGCAGTAAGAGTGGACAAAACCGTCTGCGCCCTCCAGCCAGGCCAGCGCCCATTCAACCCGTCCGCCTGTGCTGTTTTCCTTTTGTCCGTCCCCCTTCATATCCGCTTCTCCGGACCATATCTGGGAGACGGCAAGCGGGGTCTCGCCAATATCCTCGGCCAGACTGTCACGCAGGCCGCCGGGAAAGTGCAGGGTTGCTTCGGCGGGAATGTCTTCTTTGCCGCTGTTTTTCAGCAGGGATGGATCGCATTTCCAGCGGATTTGCACACCGCGGAACAGATAGGCTTTGGACCGGCACAGCCTGTAAAGCCGTGCGGGCGAGAAGCTGAGGCGTCCGAAAATCTCTTCGTCCGGGGTGAAGCGAATTTGCGTCCCCCGACGGTTCGGAGTGGCGCCGACCTCGATCAACGGCGTCATTGGCTTGCCGCGTGCATAGCTTTGCCGCCACAGCACCCGGTTGCGTGCGACCTCGACCTCCATCGTGGCGGACAAGGCATTGACGACAGAGCTGCCGACCCCATGCAGGCCGCCGGAGGTGGCATATGCCTTGCCAGCGAATTTCCCGCCGGAGTGCAAAGTCGTCAGAATGACTTCCAGAGCACTGAGAGTCTTGAATTTCGGATGCGGATCGATCGGAATGCCACGCCCGTTATCGCGGACGGTCACGGTGTTGCCGGTATCGAGCGTCAGATCAATGACCGTGGCATGTCCGGCCACGGCTTCATCCATCGCGTTATCCAGAATTTCGGCAACAAGGTGGTGCAGGGCGTTTTCATCCGTGCCACCAATATACATGCCGGGGCGGCGGCGAACTGGCTCCAGACCTTCCAGAACTTCGATATCCTTGGCGGAGTAATCATCCTCGTGCATCTCCGTCCGCTGCTTTGCGCCGCGTTGAGACGGAGGGGGGGATTTCGCGCCGCCAAAAAGATCGTTCATGGTGTGTTCCCGTGCCGCTGCCCCATGTCGTTTAACGGTCCGGGGCAGGTGGGGCAAGCGTGGTGCCGTCAGCAATAACGCCGGGGACGTTTCCGCCCCCGGCGTTATGATCAGGCAGAAACTGCCTTCAGCGCCGACTCCGGATCGGATCAGAAGCCGCTTGGCTCCTGAATATGGGCTTCCAGGAACCACAGAGACTTATCAAAGGCGCGCGAAGCCTCGGTGAACAGGTCGGATGTTCCTGCATCCCCGGCTTCATCGGTATCGTCGATGTTTTTGCGTACCGCATTGGCCAACAGACCGAACCGTTCCACCAGTGCGACAATGTGGTCTTTGATCGTATAGATATCCGTCGGATAGGGCGGCAGGGAAGTTGTGGCGCTGACCGTCTGCAGGGTGCCAAAGGCGGTGCCGCCGAGGACTGCGACGCGTTCAGCAAATTTGTCGACCAGATCATCCACCTGGGTGCGCAGGGTATCGAGCAGTTCGTGCACGCCGATGAATTGCGGGCCTTTGATGTTCCAATGGGCCTGTTTCAGGATCAGCGCGGTATCGATGGCATCCGCCAGACGGGCGTTCAGCAGCTCGATAGAGACTTTGCGCGCATTGGACTGAAGGTCGATGTGATTTTTGTGAGTCAGCGCGGCGTGGCTTTTTGCCTTCGCGAGATTGGAATCCGGCATGCCTCTCTCCTCAATGCTTGGTGCAGGTTACGGTCTTCCGGGCTGGAAGGCGCTTTGTGCTCCAACGCGAGCGAGAGGATAAGCGTTTCCTTTCGGTTTCGACATTCCCGTCCTGCGTAAGGCTCCTATGAGAATAAAGGTATGGGAATACGGGCGTCTGCTCCGCTGTTCTGACAGTCAGTACGATGATGGTGCGTTGACAGGGCGGGCATGCCCTGAGCATGGTCCGGCCCGGAACATGACTGAATGACAAGCCGGGGAGACTGGAATGAGCATCGACAGCCTGCGGGATAGCATTGATCGCCTTTGGGAAAACCGGGAGGGTCTGTCCTCCGCCACGACAGGTGAGGCACGGGACGCGGTCGAAGAAGCTCTGCGTTTGCTTGATTCCGGCCAGGTGCGCGTCGCGGAACCGAAGGCCGAAGGTGGCTGGTCGGTTAATCAGTGGCTGAAGAAGGCGGTGCTGCTGTCTTTTCGTCTGACCGATTCCACTCCGGCGCCGGGATTTGGTGCGGTGGCCTCCTATGACAAGGTGCCGCTGAAGTTCGAAGGCTGGGATCAGGCCCGCTTTGCTCAGGGCGGCTTCCGCGTCGTTCCTGGCGCAGTCGTGCGCCGCAGCGCGTATATCGCACCGGGCGTCGTGCTGATGCCGAGCTTCGTGAATGTCGGCGCGTATGTCGACAGCGGCACGATGATCGATACATGGGCAACGGTCGGAAGCTGTGCGCAGGTGGGTAAAAACTGCCATATCAGCGGTGGCACCGGTATTGGCGGCGTGCTGGAGCCGTTGCAGGCCGGTCCGGTGGTGATTGAGGACAACGTGTTCATCGGCGCCCGCTCCGAGGTTGCGGAAGGCGTGGTTGTGGAACAGGGCAGCGTGATTTCAATGGGCGTGTTCATCGGCGCGTCCACCAAGATCATCGACCGTGCGACCGGTGAGGTTCTGTATGGCCGCGTTCCGGCCTACTCTGTGGTTGTTCCCGGCTCACTCCCCGGAAAGCCGCTGCCGGATGGGACGCCCGGTCCTTCTCTGGCCTGTGCGGTGATCGTGAAGCGAGTGGATGAGCGCACCCGTTCCAAGACCTCGATCAACGAGCTGCTGCGGGCCTGATACGTGGCTGGTAAAGGTGCTTCCGGTCCCGTTGCGTCTCTCTCGTAACGGGATGGGAGGCGGCTTTGTCAGGATACCCAGAGAGGACAAAGAGAGAGGATGAAGAAGGATAACCCTGTGCCTGTTCCTTTGTCTGATCCTCTGATGTCTGATCCTTTGGCGCTGGCACAGGCGCTGCTGCGTTGTCCCTCCGTCACGCCGGTTGATGCGGGGGCGCAGTCCGTGCTGGCACAGGCTCTGACGGCGCAGGGCTTTACGGTTACGCCGTTGCCTTTCGGGGATATTGTCAATTTCTATGCCAAACGGGTCGGTACACGGCCCGGCCCGCATCTCTGCTTTGCCGGGCATACGGATGTCGTGCCGCCCGGTGATGCCCCATGGAGTGTGGATGCCTTTGCTGGCGAAGTGCATGACGGTGTTCTGATCGGCCGCGGCGCCTGCGACATGAAAGGCGGGATTGCCAGTTTTGTTGCTGCCTGTGCGGGCCGCCCTGATCATCCCGGCACGATCAGCCTGCTGATCACCGGGGATGAGGAGGGGGTTGCCACAGATGGCACCGTGCGCGTGCTCGACTGGATGCGGCAGGCCGGAGAAATCCCGGATTTCTGCGTAGTGGGGGAGCCAACCAATCCGGCGCGTCTGGGAGAGGTCATCAAGATTGGCAGGCGCGGCAGCCTGAATGCCACGCTGACTGTGCGTGGACGGCAGGGCCATGTCGCCTATCCGCATCGGGCTGATAATCCGCTGCCCCGTCTGGTGGCGGCGCTGCACGCCCTGGCGACCACGCGGCTGGATGACGGCATGGAAGGGTTTGAGCCTTCCTCATTGCAACTGACGACGGTGGATGTCGGTAATCCGGCCACCAATGTCATTCCGGAACAGGCGCAGGCACGGTTGAATATCCGCTTCAATCCGCTGCATCACGGTGCTGACCTGACGAGATGGCTGCGCGGAATCGTGCGGGATCATGCGCCGGATGCGGAGGTGGATATCGCCATTTCCGGTGAGGCTTTCGTCACGGACCCTGATCGCGATCCGCGCCCCGGCGCCAGCCATGGCATCGCGGCGTTGCGGAGGGCGATCCAGCAGATCACCGGCCTGTCACCCCGGCTGGATACGGGGGGTGGCACATCGGATGCGCGGTTCATCACCCATCTGTGCCCTGTCGTGGAGTTTGGTCTGGTGGGGGCCACCATGCATCAGCGGGACGAGGCAGTTGCGGTGCAGGATCTGCGGGATCTGACCAGAATTTATGAAGCCCTGCTGGATCTCTATCTCGGAAAGGACGGCTCATGATCGGCCCGAACCGTTTCAGGCAAGGTGACGCACCTTCGGGAGAGTCGCGTCAGCGTATCGTGCTGCGCGGGCTGGTGCGACTGGCGCGTTTTGACCGGCGTGGCCTGAGTGATTTCGGATCGGGGATCGAAGCGCTGCTCGGTGCTCTGGCGCCCGTCATCGGCTGCGCTCTGGCGGTGTCACTGCTGCTGGTGTTCAATCATGCAAGCCGGGCAGGACTTGCCTATCTGCTGCAAAGCATCGTTTTGCTGCTGACCCCTCTGCTGGTGTCGGACATTCTGGTGCATTTCTGGAACAGGCGGCAGGAATGGGGGCTGTATGCAACCGTTCTGATCTGGAGCCAGTGGATCGCACTGTTCGCGGGCATGATTCTGTTGCTTGCGGCACAGGTGATGGTCAGCGCCGGATTACAGCAGGAAGATGCCGTGGCTGTGCTGGTTATGCTGCTGGCTGTTTATGGCATCGCGTTGCAATGTTTTCTGGCGCGGGTCATTTTGAATATCTCTGCATTGCGTATCATTGTCCTGATCGTGCTGACCAATCTGGGTACTGCGGTGCTGGCATTTGGGCCGGCGCAGATATCCCGCATGATGCACCCTCCGCACCACGCGTCTGTTCCTGCGGAGAAAGCAGGGTGAGTGGTCGGAACTGCCTGCTTCCGGCCCGGATAGCATGCGGCATGGTGGTGGGGCATGGTTCTGACAAGCTTGCCGGTCCGGTCCGCGGGAGGGAACTGCTGGTCAGTTTTGCGGTGTTACCGCTTTGTCTGATCATTGGCGGATTGCTCAGACTGTATGATGTAAGGTCAGGAGCCGTCACACTCCCGCCCGGCATTTCGACAGGGCATATGTTGGCGGCGCATGTCCTGCTGCTGATGCTGGCGTGGCTGGGTTATCTGGCTCTGTCCTACGAACTGGCAGGCGTGGCGGAGCGGCGGGCACAATGGCCGCGTTTCGTCATGGTCATCAACTGGGTGTTTCTGATCCAGTATGTCATGACCGCCATCAGCTATGTGCCGCAGCTTCTGCACTGGCCGTCCTTGCTGATACAGCTTGCCGCACTCTGCTTCGGCGGCTGGGCGTTGTGGGTCGAGTGGTTCGCAACCCGGAATACTCTGGGCCTGCCAGGACTCGCTGCCGCCGGGCTGGTGGCGCTGGATACGATGCTGTCTGTCGGCCTGGTGGCTATGGCGCCCGGCTGATCACGTAAACGGGTCCTGTTCATAGACTACTCCGGTCAGGGCCAGCCCGTCCGGTGGTGCGGTTGGTCCGGCTTTGGCGCGGTCACAGGCAGCAAGCGCAGCGGAAATATGCTCTGCTGTCCAGCGTCCGTCGCCGACCAGTTTCAGCGTTCCCACCATGTTGCGTACCTGATGATGCAGGAAGCTGCGGGCTTCTGCGATGATGCTGATGATATCGCCATTACGGCGCACATCCAGCCGGTCGAGAGTGCGCAGCGGGCTTTTGGCCTGACAAGCTGCGGCACGGAATGAGGTGAAATCGTGACGCCCCAGCAGATGCTTGGCCGCACTATCCATGGCATCGGCATCCAGCGGCTGGGCAACGTGCCAGACGCGCCCTTCCATCAGCGCTGGCCGCGCACGGCGGTTGAGAATCAGGTAACGATAGGATCGGCCAATCGCTGAAAAACGGGCATTCCAGCCTTCCGGTGCGTAGGCAGCCTCCAGAATCGCCACCGGGTAAGGCTTCATATGGAAGTTCAGGGCTTCCCGTACGCGCTCAGGGGGAAATCGGGTGGGAAGGTCTATCTGCGCGACCTGAGCCTCCGCATGCACCCCCGCATCGGTGCGACCCGCGACGATACTGGCGACCGCCTGGTCCTGTGCCAGCCTGGCAGCAGCCTTTTCCAGCACCCATTGCACGGAAACTGGCCGTCCCTGATCCACTGCGCTGTCATCCGTGCCCTGTCGCTGCCAGCCGATGAAGGGGGTGCCATCATACTCGATCCGCAGCGCGTAGCGGGTCCATCCGGGTGGTGGCTCAGGAAAACCCATGCTCATCCAGCCTGATTCCCGCCGGCAGTTGATGGCCCCGCAGGAACGCGGCGGCATCCAGCGCCGGGCGGCCCGGTTTCTGTACCTTGTCCAGGCAAAGCGCACCTTCACCACAGGCGATCAGCAACCTGTCATCTCCGGTGCCGATCACGGTGCCGGGTATGCCGGACGCCTCTGTCACCGCATGGGCCGCGAGAATCTTCAGGCCACCACTGAATGTTCCCGGCCATGGATTGAGCGCCCGCACGCGCCTTGCCAGCACGGCGGCAGGCTGGGACCAGTCCAGCATGCCGTCAGCGCGGCTCAGCTTGGGGGCATAGCAGGCAAGGGTATCATCCTGACTCTCGCCGTCCGGCCGGGTCTCCAGCACATGCAGGATCGCTTCGGCGCCCGCTGCGGCAAGGGCATCATGCAGTTCTGGCGTGGTGGTGGTTTCGGTGATCGGTACGGCGCGCTTCAGCAGCATCGGACCGGTGTCGAGCCCTTCTTCCATGCGCATGATGGTAACGCCGCTTTCGGTATCGCCCGCCAGAATAGCGCTCTGGATCGGAGAGGCGCCACGCCAGCGCGGCAGCAGGCTGGCATGAATGTTCAGGCAACCGCGCTTCGGCGTATCCAGCATCACCCGGGGCAGGATCAGCCCGTAGGCCGCCACCACGGCAGCGTCGAGGTTCAGCGCCCGGAAAGCCTCATGCTCATCAGGGGCATTTTTCAGCCGTGACGGGTGGCGGACTTCCAGCCCCAGCGCCTCCGCAGCGCGATGGACGGGGCAGGGGGTCAGGCGGTGGCCTCGCCCTGCCGGACGCGGGGGCTGGGTATAGACGGCGGCAATGTGGTGTCCCGCCTGATGCAGGGCATGCAGTGCGGGGACTGAAAAATCCGGACTGCCCATGAAGGCGAGGGTCAGACGTTCCGCCATGGCGCTGGCTCAGCCCCCGCTGTTCTGGCGCTGCTCCTTGGCAAGGCGGCGCATCAGCATATTGCGTTTCAGGGTCGAGAGATGATCCACGAACAGAATGCCGTCCAGATGGTCGATCTCATGCTGGATGCAGGTGGCGAGGAGGTCGTCAGCCTCCATTTCTCGTCTGCTGCCATCGAGATCCTCATAGCGCAGCTTGATCCGTGCCGGACGGGTGACATCTGCATACTGGTTGGGCAGGGACAGGCACCCCTCTTCACGGGTGGCCATTTCCTCGCTGCGGGCAATAATTTCCGGATTGATCAGCACCAGCGGTGCTTTCTGATCATCCGGGGACACATCCACCACTGCCAGCCGCAACAGACTATCAATCTGCGGTGCGGCAAGGCCGATGCCGGGAGCTTTGTACATCGTCGCGAACATGCGTGGCACCAGATCACGTATGAGAGAGGCATCTCCGGCCGTGACGGGGCGGGCGCGTGTTTTCAGCGTCTTGTGCGGAGCAATAAGGATGGGCAGCAGCTCTGCCGTGCGGGTCTCTGACATGAAGGTGATGTAGCGATGCCATGCCCCTGTCGGCAAGCGCCGTCCTGCTGGTGAGCCCTGGAAAAAAGTCGCCTCTTGCAAGACAGCCTCGTCCTGCCGACATACTATCAGCGGGCAGTGCCGGAATGGGCTGCTTTTAATGCTTCGCTCACGTCAGAGGAGGCCGGTGTGTCAACCCGACTGTTCACTTCCCCCATGTTTCTGGGGTTCGATCATCTGGAACAAATGCTGGAACGTGCATCCAAAAACACGTCAGACGGCTATCCTCCCTATAATATCGAGCAGTTCAGTCAGGCAGAACTCCGTATCACTCTTGCAGTGGCCGGATTCAGCATGGACGAGTTGCAGATCACGCAGGAGGATAACCAGCTCGTCATTCGCGGGCGTCAGGCCGACGACAGTCAGGGTCGGGTTTTCCTGCATCGCGGCATCGCTGCCAGACAGTTCCAGCGTGCCTTCGTGCTCGCCGAGGGAATTGAGATTAAAGGCGCCTGGATGGATAACGGGTTGCTGCATATTGATATTGCGAGGCCTCAGCCGGAGACAAAAATCCGCACCATTCCCATCCGTAGCCCCAGCGCACCCGTTGCCCCTATTGTCGAGCGTATTTCGAACGGACAATAAGTGCGATCCGGGATAACCTTGAAAACCAACTATTTTATTGACTGCAAAGTTGGTTGAGAAATGATCGCGTGCAAAACGTCTTCAAATCGGATTGACTGATCAGGCTGCTGTGTTGGCAGAATATTCAGGAGCATTCAAATGGCTCATCCCAGTTTTCGCCCCAGCCGTGATATTCCGGCAGATTCCATGATGTCGGACACCACTGGCATGTTCGATATTCGCCGTATCTCACCCAAGGAACTCGCAATGCTTGGTGTTTCTCAGGTTGCTTATATCAAGCCAGTTATTGTTGATGGAAATTCACTTTTTTCCATTCATGCTGCCGATGGCACCGCTATGGCGCTGGCCGAGGAGTGTGCTGCGGCTTTTGAAGCCATTCAGGATCACGATATGATACCGACTTACATTCATTGATCACAATCAACCGGATTGATTTCCAATCTGATTTCAAAAAAAGGGCGCTCCTGCAAGGGCGCCCTTTTTTATGCACGGGCATGGTGCCGCGGATTTGATCTGGTGTGTTGATGAAAAAAGCCCCGCGTTTGACGCGGGGCATCTTTATGAGCGTAGGAAAGAATATATTCAGCCGGGATTGCCTGACTGCGTATCAATCCAGCCGACATGTCCATCCGTGCGTCGATAGACAACGTTAAGAGTGCCAGTGGCGCTGTTGCGGAACATCATAACCGGCTGATCCGCGAGGTCCATGCGCATCACGGCATCCCGTACCGTAAGGATATTAATGTCAGTTGGCGCCTCGGCCACTACCGTGGCGTATGTTTCTGAAAGAGCGTCATCATGCTTGGCCGGAGCTTCGGGGGCAGCGCTTTCATCTTCCTCGCGCAGAATATATTCCCGCGCCAGCTCTGGTTTTTTGCGATGAGTCATATCCCGCGCATGTGCGTTCATACGGCGGCGATAACGGCGCAGGCGTTTGGCAATATGTTCGGCGGCATCATCGAAAGCACCATTTGCGTCAGCGGCTTCGCCTTCGCCACGCAGGACCAGGCCTCGTCCTGCATGCAGATTGATATCACAGATGAAAAAACTGCGCAGGCGGCTGAAGGTGACTTGAGCCTCCAGCGCCTGATCAAAGTATTTTCGGCTGATGGTATCGAGCTGACTGGCAACGCGCTCCTGCAGGGCGTCGGATAGATCGATCTGCTTGCCGGAAACCGTAATATGCATGTTTCTAACCTCGATCAGCCAGTGTCTCCAGTTCCGTCTCCGGAATTGGCGAGTTCTGGCCAATGGGCTGACGAAACCGCGGGTGGATGTGTTCCGCCTCAAGAAATAGCAATCAACCCAATCAGGCCAGTATCGCTTTCTCCCTTTTGCGCTGCACCGAACTGGGGATGCGCAGCGCTTCCCGGTATTTGGCCACTGTTCTGCGGGCGATGTCTATACCCTCCTGTTTCAAATGTGTGACCAGGGCGTCATCGGAGAGGATATCGCTGGCTGGTTCCTGATCAATCAGCGTTCTGATGCGGTGGCGAATGGCTTCTGCACTGACATTTTCCCCATCTGTACCGCTGATCGCGGTGGTGAAGAAATATTTCAGTTCCAGCGTTCCACGAGGGGTGGCGATGTATTTATTGGCAGTGACCCGGCTGACGGTGCTTTCATGCATGTCCACCGCCTCTGCGATATCCCGCAGGATCAGGGGCTTCAGGTGGCTGACGCCGTGGCGGAAAAAAGCCTGCTGCTGTCGGACGATCTCCGCGGACACGCGCAGAATGGTCTGCGCCCTTTGTTGAAGGGATTTCACCAGCCAGTGAGCGGTATTTAATTTTTCATTGATAAAGGAGCGATCATCCCGGCTCATCGACCGGCGGGCGAGTCGGAGATGGCTGCCCATATTCACCAGCACGCGGGGCATCGTGTCGGGGTTCAGCTCGATCAGCCAGTCGCCGGCAATCGCGGCATCCAACAGCAGCGGGGCGGAGAGCTGATCATCATCATCATTGCGGGCAGTGGCGGGGCGGCGGGACATCAGCACGTCCGGGATCATGGTCTGGGGCAGATCAGAGTCGAAGCCGGCACCTGGTTTGGGGTTACAGCGTTTGATATCGGCGATCATGCCCGCCAGATCTTCCGCATCCACCCCGCACAGGCTCATCAATCGCCGGTGATTCCGCTGGGCCAGCAGATCGAGATGCTCCAGCAGAATGGCCATGGCGGGGTCATAGCGGTTGAAGGCCTGCAACTGTGTTGTCAGACATTCTTTCAGATCCACACAGAACAGCCCCGGTGGATCGAAATGGCGCATTGCCGTGCGAATGGTTTCCAGGTGAGGCAGGGTGCAGTTCAGGGCCTGGGCAATCGCGGCGGGGGGCATGGTCAGCCGGCCTGCCGCATCAAGCACGGCTATCAGATGTGCACCGATCAGCCGGTCCTGTGGGCTTGCAAAACACAGACGCAGTTGCTCGGCCAATTGCTCCCTCAGGCTGGGCCGGTATTCAAGTCGCTGGCTGATGACGTCGAACGGGTTGTTATCGAAAGACTCTGTGCGGTTGCTGGCTGATTGGCTGGAAAGAAAAGGGGAGGTTTCTCCCGGATCGTCGTAGAGGGAGCCAGGGTCGACATCCAGGGGGCTGCCATCGGATATCAATCGGTCGGAACTGGCGGCTTGGGCGCTATCGAGAAAATCCGGTTCCGGTCCGGTCTGATCAGGGGCTGGCCGTTCCTGGGTCAGATCCGTGCTTTCATCGCGCTCCAGCAGAGGATTACGCTCCAGCTCCTCCTCGATAAAGGCGGCTACTTCCATATTGTTGAACTGCAGCAGCTTGATAGCCTGACGCAGCTGGGGCGTCATCACCAGAGACTGGGACTGGCGAAGATCAAGCCGGGGGCCGATGCCCGTGCCGTAAGCTGAGCCAAGCGCCATGCGGCGAGTGCCTTTTCCCGAACAGAACGATATCAAAATATCGCAAGACTGTCCGGGCTGCCAAGAAGATGGCCCGAGATTTGCATTGATGGCCTGAGATTTGCATCAGCCGCGGCGAAAATGTCACCCTGCCAAAAAGGATCTCTTCCGAGGCGGATACGCGATCAGATCAGAGAGAGAAACTCTCACCCAGATAGACGCGGCGGACGCCTTCATGCTGCACCACTTCATAAGGGGCGCCTTCCATCAGCAGCTGTCCACCATGCAGGATATAAGCGCGATCAATGACTTCCAGTGTTTCACGCACGTTGTGGTCCGTGATCAGCACGCCAATCCCGCGCTGCTTCAGATGACCAACCAGATCACGGATTTCGCCCACTGCGATGGGGTCAATGCCTGCAAGCGGCTCGTCCAGCAGGATATAGCCGGGCTGGGTCGCCAGGGCTCGGGCAATTTCCAGTCGGCGTCGTTCTCCGCCCGACAGGGCCAGGGCGGGAGTACGCCGCAGATGGCCGATGCCGAACTCGGACAACAGCTCCGCGAGCATATGCTCGCGTGTGGTGCGGTTGCTTTCGACGACCTCCAGAGCGGCCATGATGTTCTGTTCGACATTCAGCCCACGAAAGATGCTGGCTTCCTGCGGGAGGTAGCCGATGCCCAGACGGGCACGCCGATACATGGGCAGGCCGGTAATATCGCTGCCATCAAGCTGGATCGAGCCGGTATCAGGTCGCACGAGGCCGACGATCATATAGAAGGTGGTGGTTTTGCCGGCTCCGTTTGGTCCCAGCAGCCCCACAGCCTCGCCACGTTGGACGAAGACCGAGACGTTCCGCACGACAGGGCGTTTCTTATAGGTTTTGCCAACACCGATGGCCGCAAGGCCATGCGTGATTTTAGCCGGATCGACCCTCGGCTTGTATCCGCTCCCCTGTGACCCGTGATCATATCCGGAGGCAGAAGAGGGCTCTGCGGCAAGGCTGGAGGCAGAAGGTTGCTCGTTCATGCTCATCGCGTCTTGTCTTTTTTGGGCGCTGCTGAGGATGCAGGCTTTTCACTGCCCGTTTCAGTGGGGACGATCATGCCTTGCACGCGACTGTCCCGGGCAGAGAGCAGGGTTGAAATGCCCGTCTTCAAATTCACATCCGCAGCAGCTCCATTGACCTGATTCTGGCCGCGGGTGATGCGCACATGGCCGATCAGACGGGCAATGCCGGTATCCGGCACATAGACACCGCGATCGCCATAAGCTGTCTCCGTAGGGGTGCGGATCTCGACATTGCCGTAGGCCTCGGCGCGCTGGAGCTTGCCGGCCGCGGAAGCGGGATCAGTGCTTTTTTTCGCATCCTGGGCAGCGGGTTTGGGCTGTGAGGCAGCTTTCGCGTCCGGTGATTGCTCGGTGGTGTAGCCCACCAGGGTATCAGCCTTGATGCGTTTACCATCATTGGTTGTCAGCACGGCGTCGCCGCGTGCAACGGACATGTGCTTCTGCGCCCAGTATTCCAGACTATCGCGGGCAGTCAGCACATCCTGCGGCGTGGTGAGTTTCAGCTTTTTCCCGGTCAACAGCAGAATGGCCTGATCCATGTCGTAGATTGCACGATCGCCCCAAGCCTGATCAGTGTCGGTGTAGATGTGAACGTTGCCGACAGCTTCCAACCGATAGATTTCGTTGGCACCGCTATCATCAGCCGGATTGGCGGAGGCTTTGGCGGGCGTGGGTGTGGCTGGCGTCTGGTCCGGGGTTTGTTTTTTTCTGTAATGGGCGATGAGCGTATCGGCGCGAACCGTTACATTGTCACGGATTGCCACGGCATTGCCGCGGGCCACGACTTCCTTTTCCTGCTGCCGCCAGTCGATTCCGTCCTGCGCCGTGACCTGCACCGGTCCGCCATGAGACAGATCAAGACTCTGGGCCGAGGCGATGCAGGGCAGGCTGATCGCCAGCGCGGTGGTCAGAAGAACCGCACGAATAGTCATGGGGCTGTTTTCGCCTGCGTTGTGCCGGATGATCTGGCAGCATTGAGCACCATCCGGGAAGGACCATGAAACTGCATGATATTGCCCCGATCCAGCAAGGTGAAGCCATGGCTGGCATCAAGCGTGCCGAACGGCCCTTCGAGGCTGACCTTGTCGCTGGAGGAAACGGCGCCATGATGCATGTTGAGGGAGGCAGTCTGGGATGTCATGACTGTCCCGTCATCACGGTACAATGTTACGTCGCCGGTCATGTCCAGCATACCCAGATGCTGCAGATAAACACCTTTTTTTGACTGCACCATCAACCAGTTGCCGTTCTGCAATGTGGCGTCGGCCTTTGGCTGGGCCAGATTGATCCGTTCCTGATCAACCTGCTCGGCGGCATGAGCGGTCACGGTATAGGGGCGGTTCTGCTCATCCACGCCGCGATAGGTGGCGCCGGTGAGCCGCGTTCCGTTGGAAGCGGTGGCCGCAAGGCGTCGATAGGTGACGCGGGCGGCGTCAACCTCATGGTCGATTTCCGGCCAGATTGCCAGCATCGTCAACAGCAGGGCGGCCGTGGCCGGCAGAAGATATTTAACAGCCATGACCATACGGTGCCGTTGTGCAATCCGTCTGGGGGAAGGCACCTTGGCCCTTTTGATCGGGGCGGTCTGGGTGAGGCGAGGTTTATCCTGCATGGTGAGGGGCTGGCTGGTGTTCATTAGGCCACTCCTGCGCGCAACAGGTCATGAATATGAATGACCCCGATCGGTGTATGCGTTGCGTCGACGACGAATAAAGCATTGATTGGCCGCGCCGTCTGACTGCTGTTTGGGGGGCCGTTTCGGTTCGGGCCGGTCATGGCGTGCAGAGCTTCAGCGGCCAGAACGGAGGGGGCAATGGTGCGTGGATCGCGGGTCATGATATCTGCCACCGGCCGTTGCCAAAGATCAGGGGCCATATGCCGCCGCAGATCCCCATCGGTGACGATGCCGATCAGCCTGCCTTCCTGATCCACCACCCCAACGCAACCCAGGCTTTTACTGCTGATCAGCAGTACCGCTTCATCCATCCGCATGTCGGGGGGGACCAGTGGCATGTCGTCCCCACTGCGCATGATATCCCCGACGGTGCGTAATTGCGCACCCAGACGGCCGCCGGGATGAAAGGCGCCGAAATCCCGGGCAGTGAAGCCGCGTCGCTTGAGCAGCGCCACGGCCAGCGCATCCCCAAGCGCCATTTGCAAAGTGGTGGAGGTGGTGGGGGCAAGACCCATCGGGCATGCCTCCGCCACCGGGGGGAGCAGCAACACAATATCGGCGGCCCGTGCCAAAGCGCTGCCGGAGCGACCTGTCACACCGATCAGGGGAAGGCCGAAGCGGCGTGTATGGGCCACCAGATCAGCCAATTCCGAGGTCTCGCCGGAATTCGACAGGGCCAGCACGATATCACCGTTCACGATCATGCCGAGATCCCCATGAGAGGCTTCGGCCGGATGCACGAACAGGGCAGGGGTACCGGTGGAAGACAGGGTTGCGGCAATTTTTCGCCCCACATGCCCTGATTTACCGATTCCGCTGACCACGACCCGTCCGGCGCTGGCAGCGATCATCGCCACTGCATGCAGAAATTGCTCGTCCAGCGCGTCTGCCAGAACCTTCAGCGCGTCTGCCTCTGTCAACAGCACATCACGAGCTACGACAAGCCCGGCTTTATCCGTGCCGGAAAAAACAGGTTTTGAAGCGGACTCTGTGGCCATGGTGACCGTTTGCGCAGTCATGACAGGGCGATCCTCATATCCAGAATCATGTTCATGCCACGATGGCATCGGCACCGGTGCGGCAATATTGGAATGACCGATCGGTCACCTTATGCTCGGAAACCCGAATGGTGGCAAACATAAGAAAAATCCAGAGACTGGCGAAACAGATTGTGTGACAAATCGTCACGAGGCTGCCGATTTACAGCCACTGACTAACAGCCATGCCATATTTGCTTTGAAGCAGGTTGCTCCTGGCCACGATCCCGAAATACAGCATTCAGACATTTCATGAAAATCGGATAACAGTTTGTCAGAAATACGGCAGCCTGTCCTCTGCTATCATCCTGTAATCTACGCTGATTCATCAGTGCGAAAAAATATCCGGCTGATCATATCCCAGATAGTCCAGTCGTGCTCTGGCAGGCAGAAAGGCGAAGCATGCTTCGGCCAGAGCGAGCCGATCCTCCCGGATCAGCAATCCTTCCAGCCGGTTCCACAGCGCATGCAGATGCAGCACGTCGGAGGCAGCATAGGCCATCTGCTCCGGCGTCAGTTCAGGGGCGCCCCAGTCGGAACTCTGCTGCTGCTTGCTGATATCTACCCCCAGCAGATCGCGGCACAGATCTTTCAGGCCATGGCGATCGGTGAAGGTGCGGACCAGTCTGGCGGCGATCTTGGTACATTTGATGTTGGACATCGTGATACCGAGTGCGTTCTGCAAAATGCCGACATCGAACCGTGCGAAATGCATCAGCTTCACGCAGGCCGGATTGCTCAGCAACCGCTTCAGATTGGGGCAGTCGGCACCTCTGCCGCCCAGTCGCTCCGGCACGATCTGCACAAGGTGGGCATGACCATCCCCGGCGGAAATCTGGATCAGGCACAGCCGATCCCGGTGATGATTCAGCCCCATCGTTTCAGTATCGATGGCGATAAGGGAACCAAGATCCAGCGAAGGGGGAAGGTCGTGCCGATGAAGATGAATGGTTTTGTCGGCCATGAACTGTGTGATCACCGGGCTGAGACTTACGATGGATGAAGGGCGGATGATGGAATGCAGCACGCTTCATTCCCGGTATCCTGCCAGACAGGCAAGAATAAATGAAATGCAGGGACGACAACGGAAAACGTTGCATCCTGCAAACTCGCATGTCACTGTAGGGAAAGAACGCCGGTTGTTCAGTCATGACCGCCTCCCTCAAACCGAGGGAAGATGGTGCCCAGGAGAAGACTCGAACTTCCACGACCTTGCGGCCACAGGTACCTGAAACCTGCGCGTCTACCAATTCCGCCACCTGGGCATCGGGGCGTTGTGTGGAGCGGCATTTAGCGTCCGCAGCATGGAGCGTCAATGACCGCCGGCCAGGTTTTTTGAAAAAAACGTGACAGGCTGCATGCCATGCCCTCTGTCGGTCATGGAAAATCCCTTGTCCTGAAGCGTTAGGCGCGTTGCAGAACGCTGAAAAATCACGAATCCTGCTCCGCAAGACAGGTCAGGTCACCCTTGTCATGGTTCCGGTGCGCGTTACGGGAATGGGCGGCACATGCTTATCAGGGAGAATGCAGTCATGACCACCACGGAATCGGTGCCGGTTACGCCATCCACTATGCCGGGCCGGATCGCCACGGTTTTCGGAGGCTCGGGCTTTCTGGGGCAGTCGCTGATCAGGCTGCTGGCGCGGGAGGGGTATCAGATACGGGTTCCGGTGCGTGATCCTGAGCAGGTTCTGAAGCTGAAGAGCGCAGGTAGCGTCGGGCAGATCGTGCCGTTGGGCGTGTCGCTGGGAAGTCCTGATGCCGAGACCGGCATTGCCCGGGCCGTGCAGGGAGCATCGCTGGTGGTCAATCTGGTGGGGCTGCTGGCGGAAGCACGGAAAGGAGATTTTCAGCGCGTCCATGTGCAGGCGGCGGGGCTGATTGCATCCCTGTCCGCCCGTGCTGGTGTTTCGGCCTTTGTGCATATATCGGCTCTTGGGGCTGATCCAGCCAGCCCCTCCGCTTACGGACGCAGCAAGGCAGAGGGCGAGCAGGCTGTGCGCTCTGCCGTGCCGCAGGCCGCCATTCTGCGCCCGTCCGTTATTTTCGGGGCCGAGGATCATTTTTTCAACCGCTTTGCCGCTATGGCGGTGAGCTTGCCGATTGTACCGGTGATCTATGGCAACAGTCTGATGCAGCCCGTCTATGTAGAGGATGTAGCCCGTGCGATTCTGGCGGCTTCCATGCAGGCGGCTGGAAATGTCATCGAACTGGGCGGGCCAGAGGTCCTGACGATGCGTGATATTCAACACCGTATCCTGACCATGATTGGTCGGAAAAAGCCGTTGATCGATATTCCTGACAAGGTAGCAATGGCGTTGGCGATGATCGCGGAAAAAATGCCTGGTCGTCCGCTGACCACTGATCAACTTGCCATGCTCGGGTCCGGCAGTGTCGTGTCGCCGCAGGCTCTGACGCTGGAGACGTTGCGGATTGTGCCGACCCCGATTGATCTTGTGGTGCCCCATTATCTCTCCCGTTATCGGGTAGGCGGGCTGGTAGCGCGGCGGGTAAGAAAGATCACCATATCCTAAATAGGTCCGAAATGGACCTTTTTTCGTGGTGCGACAGGGATTTTTGAGGTTAAAATCAGGCATTACAAATTATTTGGTCATATCTATTGACCTATGACTGAAAAATAGGCTCGTCAAATGATGCAGCCTTGTTTATAAGCAATTTGCTCTGGTCGAATATCCCCTTTCGGCCAGAATAGTCGCGCTTGCGCGTCCGGCTCCACACCGCCCACGCAAAGGCTGTGCCGTATCCATACCATGGTCGGCCCGCCGCCCCTTGAGGAGATTGCTTATGGCTGAACGCATGCTCCAGTTCGTCCGTCGTGCGCAGGCCTATCCCGACAAACGCGCGGCAGAGCAGCGTGTGGAGGATTTCGACGAGATCTATGCTGATTTCCAGCCTGAACAGGCGGCGGAGCAGGCATCGCGGTGCAGCCAGTGCGGGGTTCCCTTCTGCTCGATCCACTGCCCGCTTTCCAACAACATCCCCGACTGGCTGAAGCTCACCGCTGAAGGCCGGCTGGAGGAAGCATACGAAGTCAGCAGCGCCACCAACAACTTCCCTGAGATTTGCGGCCGTATCTGCCCGCAGGATCGCCTGTGTGAAGGCAATTGCGTGATTGAGAAGGATTTCAACTCGGTCACTATCGGCTCGGTTGAACGCTACATCACGGATACGGCATGGGAAAAAGGCTGGGTGAAGCCGCCCCGTCCGTCTCATGAGCTTGAGCAGTCGGTGGCGATCATCGGTGCTGGCCCGGCTGGTCTGGCCGCGGCGGAGCAACTGCGCCGGCTCGGTTATCAGGTACATGTCTATGATCGCTATGACCGTGTTGGCGGCCTGTTGATCTACGGAATCCCCGGCTTCAAGCTGGAAAAGGACATCGTTCTGCGTCGCTGGAAGCTGCTGGAAGACGCTGGCGTCGTGTTCCATTGCGGCGTGGAGATCGGCAACGGTCCGGGTGCGGTCTCCATGGCCTCGTTGCAGGAAAAGCATGATGCGGTTCTGGTGGCGACAGGTGTGTATAAGTCCCGCGAACTGGGTGGCCCCGGCTCCGGCCTGCCGGGGATCGTGCCCGCTCTGACCTTCCTGACCGCTTCCAACCGCGTCGGCCTTGGGGACAAGGTGGAGGATTTCGATAACGGTGTTCTGAATGCGGCTGGCAAGGATGTCGTTGTCATCGGCGGTGGTGATACGGCGATGGATTGCGTCCGTACTTCCATCCGGCAGGGCGCTAAATCAGTGAAGTGTCTGTACCGCCGCGATAAGGCCAACATGCCGGGCTCGATGCGGGAAGTGAAAAATGCGGAGGAGGAGGGCGTCGAATTCGTATGGCTCTCCGCGCCGGAAGCGTTCCTCGGTGAGGATCGGGTCAATGGGGTCCGGGCCGTGCGGATGCATCTCGGTCTGCCGGATGCGTCCGGTCGCCAGTCGGTGGAACCGTTGGAGGGCAGCCATTACACCATCCCGGCCGATCTGGTGATCAAGGCGCTCGGCTTCGATCCGGAAGATATGCCGGTGATGTTTGGCACGCCGGAGCTGGGGGTAACCCGCTGGGGCACGCTGAAGGTGGATCCCAAAACCTTCATGACCACTCTGCCGGGGGTGTTTGCGGCCGGTGATATTGTGCGTGGTGCGAGTCTGGTGGTCTGGGCGGTGCGCGATGGCCGTGATGCAGCGGCGGAGATGCATCGTTTCCTGCAAGGCAAGGCGTCCGGCACCCTGAAAGAACATGAGAGCGAGCCGCAGGGCGTCCCGGCGGCGGCGGAATGAGGCGGCGTATGAACAGCGAGAACGCAAAGGAAACCCGGCCCATGAACGTCGTTTCCACGAATTTTGTCGCAGAATGGGATGCGAATGTTGCCGCTCTGCGCGACACCTATTCTCCTGACCAGGAACATGATGCCTGCGGCGTCGGCATGGTGGCCGCGCTGGACGGCAAGCGCCGCCGTGATGTCGTGGAGGCAGGGATCGAGGCGCTGCGGGCCGTGTGGCATCGCGGCGCGGTGGATGCCGATGGCAAGACCGGTGACGGGGCCGGTATCCATATTGAAATTCCGCAGGATTTCTTTGCCGAAGCGGTACGCCGTGGTGGCCATGATCCGCATCCGGGCAAGATTGCTGTTGGTCAGGTGTTTCTGCCGAAATCCGATCTGAATGCGCAGGAACGCTGCCGCCAGATCGTGGAGACTGAAATTCTGGCTTTCGGCTATGGCCTGTATGGCTGGCGTCAGGTGCCGATCAACTATGCCTGCATCGGTGAAAAGGCCAACCAGACCCGGCCGGAAATCGAGCAGATCATGATCTGGAACGCTCGTGGCGTGTCGGAGCAGGAATTCGAGCGCGATCTGTATGTGATCCGTCGCCGTATCGAAAAGCAGGCTGCTGCCGATGGTATTTCCGAGCTGTATCTGTGCTCGCTCTCCACGCGCTCGATCATCTACAAGGGCATGTTCCTGGCGGAGAACCTGACGGATTTCTATCCCGATCTGCTGGATGGGCGTTTCGTCAGCCGCTTTGCGATCTATCATCAGCGTTACAGCACCAACACCTTCCCGACATGGAAGCTGGCGCAGCCTTTCCGCATGATCGCGCATAATGGCGAGATCAACACGGTGATCGGCAACGTCAACTGGATGCGCAGCCATGAAACGCGCCTCGCCCATCCGGCGCTGGACGGATATTTCGAGGATCTGAAGCCGATCGTACAGCATGGTGGCTCTGATACCGCTTCGCTGGATGCGGTGTTCGAGCTGCTGGTGCGTGGCGGCCGTGATGCCCCGATGGCGAAAGCGCTGCTGATCCCGGCTGTTCAGAACGAGAACATGCCGAAAGAGCATCGCGACCTTTACCTGTACGCCAATGCCGTCATGGAGCCGTGGGACGGCCCTGCCGCGGTGTGCGGCACTGATGGGCGCTGGATGATCGCCGGTCTGGACCGCAATGGCCTGCGTCCGCTGCGTTACACCATCACCACCGATCAGCGCCTGATCATCGGCAGCGAAGCCGGTATGGTGAAGCTCGACGAGAGTCAGATTCTCGAAAAAGGCCATGTCGGCCCCGGTGAGACCATCGGCGTCGATCTGGATAACGGGGAATTCTATTCCTCTACCCGTCTGCGTGATGCACTGGCGGCGCGTCGTCCTTTCGGCGAATGGATCAAGGGCATTACCCAGCTTGACGACATCGTCCGCGCCGATGCGGGTGAGCCGTGCCTGTTCCAGGGCGAGGAACTGCGTCGCCGTCAGCTCGGCGTCGGCGTGACGATGGAGGAGCTGGAAGTCATTCTGCACCCGATGGTGGAGGATGCGATTGAGGCGACAGGCAGCATGGGCGATGACACACCCATTGCCGTGCTGAGTGAGAAATATCGCGGTCTGCACCATTATTTCCGTCAGACTTTCGCGCAGGTCACCAATCCGCCGATCGACAGCCTGCGTGAAACGCAGGTGATGTCGCTGAAAACGCGGCTGGGTAATCTGGGCAATATCCTCGATGAGGATCAGTCCCAGTGCGATTTGCTGCAACTGGCCAGCCCGGTCCTGTCCAATGCTGAATACAACGCGATGCGCGATTACATGGGCGCATCAGCCTGTGTGGTGGACTGCACTTTTGCGGTTGAGGAAGGCGAGGCCGGCCTGCGCGCCGCCATCGCCCGGGTGAAGCGGGAGGCCGAGGAAGGCGTTCGGGCCGGATGCACCCATGTCATCCTGACCGACGAAAATACGTCTGCCATGCGCGTGCCGATCCCGATGATCCTCGCCACGGGCGGGGTGCATACGCATCTGGTAGGGCAGTCTCTGCGCACTTTCACCAGCCTGAATGTGCGCAGCGCTGAATGCCTTGATGTGCATTATTTCGCGGTGCTGATCGGTGTGGGCGCTACCACGGTGAATGCCTATCTGGCGCAGGAGAGCATTGCCGATCGGCATCGCCGCGGCCTGTTCGGTGACCTGTCGCTGAAGGAGTGCGTGACCCGTTATCGCAAGGCGATCGACAAGGGGCTGCTGAAGGTGATGTCCAAGATGGGTATCTCCGTGCTCAGCTCCTATCGTGGCGGCTATAATTTTGAGGCGATCGGCCTGTCTCGCTCTCTGGTGGGCGAGTTCTTCCCCGGCATGCAGTCCCGCATTTCCGGCATCGGTCTGGGCGGTATCGCGCACAAGGCGCTGGAACTGCACCGGACGGCATGGTCCAGCGATGCGGTGACGCTTCCCGTGGGCGGCTTTTACAAGTTGCGTCGTCGTGGCGAGGTTCATGCTTTCGACGGACCGCTGATCCACACCCTGCAGGAAGCAGTGGCAACCGGCAGTTACACCACCTATCGGCGTTACACCGATATGGTGCGTCGTCTGCCGCCGGTCGCGCTGCGTGATTTGCTGGACTTCAGGATGGAAGGGCGCACGCCTATCTCCACTGATGATGTCGAAAGCATCACCGAGATCCGCAAGCGTCTGGTGGCACCGGGCATTTCGCTCGGCGCACTCAGCCCGGAAGCGCATGAGACCCTGTCCATCGCCATGAACCGGATCGGCGCGCGCAGCGATAGCGGGGAGGGCGGTGAAGACCCGGCCCGCGCAAAGCCGCGTCCGAACGGCGACAATGCTTCCTCTGCCATCAAGCAGATTGCTTCCGGCCGCTTCGGTGTGACGGCGGAATATCTGAACAACTGCCGCGAAATCGAGATCAAGGTCGCGCAGGGTGCAAAGCCCGGTGAAGGCGGTCAGCTGCCCGGCTTCAAGGTCACGGGGCTGATTGCGAAGCTGCGTCACTCCACCCCCGGGGTCATGCTGATCAGCCCGCCGCCGCATCATGACATCTACTCGATCGAGGATCTGGCGCAGCTGATCTATGATCTGAAGCAGATCAATCCCGATGCGACGGTCTGCGTGAAGCTGGTTGCGCGCTCCGGCATCGGTACCATCGCTGCCGGTGTCGCCAAGGCCAAGGCGGATGCGATTCTGGTCAGCGGTCATGTGGGCGGCACCGGTGCCAGCCCGCAGACCTCAGTGAAATATGCGGGCCTGCCTTGGGAAATGGGGCTGTCGGAGACGCATCAGGTGCTGATGCTCAACCGTCTGCGCCACCGCGTGAAATTGCGCACCGATGGCGGCATCAAGACCGGCCGCGACGTGGTTATCGCCGCGATGCTGGGTGCCGAGGAATTCGGCATCGGCACGGCATCGCTGGTGGCGATGGGCTGCATCATGGTGCGTCAGTGTCATTCCAATACCTGCCCGGTAGGCGTGTGCACACAGGATGAGGCACTGCGCGAGAAATATGATGGCTCGCCGGAGAAGGTGATCAACCTGTTCTCCTTCATCGCTGAGGAAGTGCGGGAAATTCTTGCGTCTCTGGGCGTGCGGACGCTGGCGGAGGTGGTGGGTCGGACCGATCTGCTGCATCAGGTCAGCCGTGGCTCAGAATTCCTCGATGACCTCGATCTGAATCCCTTGCTGGTGCAGGCCGATCCGGGATCGCATGCCCGTTATTGCACCATCGAGGGCAGGAACGAGGTTCCCGAAACCCTTGATGCCCGCATGATTGCTGACGCCGCCCCCCTGTTTGAGCGTGGCGAGAAGATGCAGCTGCAATACGGGGTGCGGAATACGCATCGTGCGGTCGGCACGAAGATGTCCTCGAAAATCGTGCGGAAATTCGGTATGACCGGCCTCCAGCCGAACCATGTCACCGTGCGTCTGCGTGGCAATGCCGGTCAGTCACTCGGCGCTTTCGCGGTGCAGGGGCTGAAGCTGGAAGTGTTCGGCGATGCCAATGACTATGTCGGCAAGGGCCTGTCCGGTGCGACCATTGTGATCCGGACTTCTCCGTCTTCTCCGCTGCGGACCGAGGAAAACACCATTATCGGCAATACCTGCCTGTATGGCGCCACCAGCGGCAGGCTTTTTGCGGCAGGTCGGGCCGGTGAGCGCTTCGCGGTGCGTAACTCCGGCGCCAGCACCGTGGTCGAGGGCTGCGGCTCCAACGGTTGTGAATATATGACGGGTGGGACTGTCGTTATTCTGGGATCGGTCGGGGATAATTTCGGTGCCGGTTTCACCGGTGGTGTGGCCTTCATCTATGATCCGCATGAAAGCTTCGCGGGGCGGGCCAATCCCGATACCATCGCCTGGCATCGTGACTTCTCATCTGACTGGGCCAATCTCCTCAGGGAACTGGTGCGTGAGCATGTAGAGGAAACCGGCAGCCGCTATGCTGCCACATTGCTGCATGACTGGGACGAGAATGTCGGTGATTTCTGGATGGTCGTGCCCAAGGACTACGTGAAATATCTGCCTATGCCCATCAAGGATGAGACCAGGGCAGATGCAATCAGGGCCTGATCAAGCCGTTCACGGTTATGCTCAAAGAGACTGAAGACTGATGATGAAAGCAGGCGTTCCATAAGGGGGCGCCTGCTTTTTTTCGGGTATTGATAGTAATTCGTACCCGTGTCCTGCGCATGGGGCTTATCGAGCCGGTGGAGGATGAGATAGAAGTTTCCGCATGCGCACTTTGTATCATCTTCCTCTTTGCCCGTTTTCCAGGAAAGTCCGTGTCGTTCTGGCGGAGAGGAAGCTTCCTTTCGAACTGAAAGTCGAAAAAGTCTGGGAACGTCGTCCGGAGTATCTGGAGATGAACCCGGCGGCTACGGTGCCGGTGCTGGTGGAGCAGAATGGTCTGCCCATCCCGGATTCCTCGGTCATCTGTGAATATCTGGAGGAAGCCTATCCTGATATCTCCCTGCTCGGGCGCAGCCTGGCCGAGCGTGTGGAGACCCGCCGTCTGGCGGCCTGGTTTGATGGCAGATTTTATCAGGAAGTGACAAAAAATCTGGTGGGTGAAAAATATCTGAAACGCCTGCTAGGGCGCGGCAATCCCGATGCGACAGCGATCAGGACAGGGTTCACCAGCCTGCGCTATCACATGGAATATCTCGGCTACCTTGCGGATACACGGAAATGGCTGGCAGGTGCGGCTATCAGCCTGGCCGATTTCGCAGCGGCGGCGCATGTATCCTGTCTGGATTTCGGCGGTGATATCGACTGGGAGAAATTTCCTTCTGCCCGTGACTGGTATGCGAGGATCAAAAGTCGCCCCAGCTTCCGTGGTATTCTCGCTGACCGTGTACCCGGTATTATTCCGCCCGCCCATTACGCCGATCTCGATTTTTAGAATCTTCAGCGCTGGCTCAAGGGGAGGGCGTTATTTCCGCTCCGGTCCCGCTTCCTGCAAAGCGAGGTTTTGTGCCGCGAGATCGCCGGTAGCGGAATCGGGGGCCAGTGAGATGATCCGCTCCCAATCCTGTCTGGCGCCGTCTTCATTTCCCTGTCGTTGCCGCAGAATACCGCGTTCCAGCAGGGCATCGACATTATCCGGGTCCTGATCCAGCGCTCTGGCGATGTCGTCCGCCGCCTGATCCGGCTTATCCAGCCGCCGAAGGGAAGCGGCACGGTAGACCAACGCATCGGTTCGGCGTGGATCGATATCCAGCGCGTGATTGAGATCGGCGATGGCTTCCTTGAAACGATCCAGTGTCGCGAAGGCAACAGCCCGATCGATCAGCAGGTCGGGATCATCAGGGGCCAGAGCCAGCGCATGGCTGGCGGCTTCCAAAGCTTTCTGCGTATTCCCTGACATAATCCATGCCTGATCGGCCTGACCGAAAATACTGGCCCGCGCAATGGCGGATGCCTTGCTGGTGGTGCCCAGCGTTTCCAGCATGCGGGCGCCCGTTTCAGCATTGCCCAATGCGATTTCCGCCAGGGCAGCACAATGGGCCGCCCCATCTCCCCCTGTTTTCCAGTTTTCCGCCATCTGATAAGCGCCGGAGGGATCGGTTGTGAGCATGGACAGGCAACGGTCGTAATCCGCGCCCTGTGCAATCCGGGGAGGCACTGGCGGGACGGGGAGATCCTCGGTTGAGTCGGTGGCGTTTTCATTATTGATCGGCGCAGGGAAGGGCGACTGATCCTGGCTGATCCACCAGATACTGCCACCCGCGCCCGCAAGCAGCAGGATCATCAGCAGAACATGCGGGGGCGCTGGTGGTTTCATGACGGGTAACAGTCTAGCCTGCTAATGTGGCTTGCGGAAATGGCGGGTTTGCGTTTCGCATGGCGGCCCGTGTCTGCACCCCTGACAAGAGCGTGAGCGATGGATCAAGGCAAACTCCTGATTTTCGGCCTCGGTTACACGGGAACGGCGACGGCGCGTATGGCGCTTTCCGATGGCTGGTCCGTGATCGGGACGAAACGGCAGGCAGATTCCTCGGCTTTGCCAGGCGGAGAGGTTTTGGCTTTTGATGATCCTGCTATCGCCGAGAGGTTGTTTTCCGCGACCCATCTGCTGGTGACGGCCGCACCGGATGAAGGAGGGGATCCGGTGTTGGTTCGATGGGGGGAGGCTATTCGCGGTGCTCCCCGGCTGCGATGGATTGGATATTATTCCAGCACCGGCGTCTATGGCGACTGGGACGGAGCATGGGTGGACGAAGCAACCCAGCCTCGACCGACGCACGCCCGCAGCCAGCGGCGACTGGAGGCGGAGCAGGCATGGGAGGCTCTGGCCGATCATCGTGCCGTTGATATCATCCGGCTGGCTGGCATTTACGGGCCGGGCCGTTCTGCACTGGATGATGTTCGGGCCCGTCGGGCGCGGCGCGTCATCAAACCAGGCCATGCTTTCGGGCGCATCCATCGGGACGATATTGCCCGTGCCACGCTGGTGGCAGCCTCCCGTGCAGGGGGAGGCGTGCGGATATTGAATTTTGTGGATGATTGCCCGGCTGAAAGCGCCGCTGTGGTGGAGGAGGCAGCGCGGCTGCTGCATGCACCCCTGCCACCGTCTGTGCTGTTCAAGGAGGCAGTCACCACCATGTCGCCGATGGCCCGCAGCTTCTGGGATGATAACCGGCGTGTCTCCTGTGCTGCTACCAAGGCGGAACTGGGAATCGACTGGCTTTATCCGTCTTTCAGGGAGGGACTAAATGCCATCTTGGCGGAGGAGGGAGGGGCGGCTACAGAGGGGAGCATCTGACATTGGTCGATGCCTTGGCTAAAAATATTGATGGCAGGTCTTGCCATGGATGCTGCGGTGCAGCAAAAACTGCCCAAGCCAGCATCCCGATGCGCCGTCCCGTTCGCTCTGCCCGTGAATTTTGGTGATCGCCTTGCATCTTCCTATTCTGTCTATCCTTGTGGGTCTGCCAGTTTTTGGCTCCTTTCTTCTGCTGTTCTTGCGGGGGACGGGAATTTCGCAGGCGGCGACAGCCCGGGGTATCGCGCTGGGCGTCAGCCTGATTACCTTCCTGCTGTCCCTGGTGTTGTGGATCGAGTTTGATCCTTCGGTAACGGGACTCCAGTTCGAGGAGCGGGCAAACTGGATGCCGGGCTTCGGCGTTTCCTATCATCTCGGGGTGGACGGTTTCAGCCTTCTGCTGCTTCTGCTGACAACCTTGCTGACGCCGATTTCCATTCTGGCGGCATGGCGGGTCATTCACGAGCGTGTTTCGCATTACATGCTGGCCGTGTTGATGTTGCAGGCGGCAATGATCGGCGTGTTCGTTGCTCAGGATTTTGTGGTTTTCTACATCTCCTATGAGGCGACGCTGGTTCCTGGTTCCCTGTTGATTGGCCTGTGGGGCGGTCCACGTCGCGCTTTCGCGGCGATGAAGTTCTTCCTGCTGACTTTCGGCAGCTCCCTGCTGATGCTGCTGGTGCTGCTGTATGCGTGGTATGTCACCGGCTCCACCGATATGGATGTGCTGCTGCATACGCGCTTCCCCATGACGGCACAGAGCCTGATTTTCCTGGCTTTCGTGCTGGCTTTCGGCACCAAGCTTCCGATCTGGCCGCTGCATTCCTGGCTGCCGGATGCTTATGGCGAAGCGCCCGCACCTGCGACTGCGCTGCTCTCCGGTGTCATGGCCAAGGCGGGGGCGTATGGTCTGCTGCGCTTTGCCATTGGTATGGCACCGGATGCAGCCCGCCACTATGCGCCGGTGATGATGATCCTCGGTGTCGTCGGGGTGATCTACGCAGCCATCATTGCCTGTGCGCAGACCGATATGAAGAAAATGGTCGCCTATTCCTCCTTCTCCCATATGGGGCTGGTGGTGGTTGGCCTGTTCAGCCTGACCACCGAGGGTATTGATGGCGCGCTGTTTCAGATGGTTTCGCACGGAATTATCATCGCGGGCCTGTTCTTCTGTGTCAGCATGGTCAGCTTCCGCGCAGGATCCCGTGATTTCGTGAAAGTCACGGGTGTCGTTAATTACGCTCCGCGGCTGGCGGCTCTGGCGATGGCCTTTTCCATGGCGAGCATCGGCCTGCCGGGAACGGGGGGCTTCGTCGGCGAGGTGCTGGTTATTTTCGGTGCCCTGCATGTCAATTTCTGGCTGGCCCTGCTGGCTGGCACCAGCATGGTGTTGGGCGCGATCTACATGCTGAGCTTTTACTGGCGGGTCATGTTCGGCAAGCTGAGCGGGGTTGTCGCCGTTCTGCATGATATGACGCGCCTGGAGATGGCGGTGCTGGTGCCGCTTGCCGTGTTGACGCTGTGGATGGGGTTCTACCCGACCAGCTTCACCAGAGTGTTCAATGCCAGCGCCCATGCACAGGTTGTTGCCGTGAACGCGCATGACCATGCGCTGGCTTCTGCCGCCCTACCGGTTGTGATCAGCCGCAATTAAGGTCAGGATACAGTTTCAGCCCGCCGGATGCGTTCCATGATATCCTGTGGGGAGGCTCCGCTTTCCCGCAGGGATCGCACGGTCAGAGCAGCATCGCGTTTCGCCAGCCTCTGTCCATCAGCCCCCCTCAGCAGGCCATGATGCGCATAAGCGGGTTCCGGCCAGCCGAACAGGGTCTGTAGCAGTCGGTGCAGATCGGTGGCCGCCAGCAAATCCTCCCCCCGCGTGACCAGTGTAATGCCCTGCACGGCATCGTCATGCACGGCACAGAGGTGATAGCTGGCAGGCACGTCCTTCCGTGCCAGTACTACATCACCGAAGCGTTCCGGGTAGCATGGAAAGCGGATGCCATGTTCGATCCGCTCCAGCGGATGAGACAGGCGGTGTAATGCGGCCTGCATGTCGAGCCGCCATGCACAGGCTTCTCCAGTAGTCAGGCGCGCCTCTCGTTCAGCCGGTGACAGAGAACGGCAGGTGCCCGGATAAAGCGGCACACCATCCGGGCTGTGTGGCGCACGACCGGCTTCGGCGATTTCGCGGGTAATGGCGGCACGGGTGCAGAAACACGGATAGAGCAGCCCCTCTGACCGGAGATGCTCCAGTGCCTGACTGTAGTCCGCCATATGGCGGGACTGGATACGTACAGGCTGCTGCCATTCAAAGCCCAGCCAGTCGAGATCCTCCAGCAGGGCTGCACTCCATTCCGGGCGGCAACGTGTTGTGTCGATATCCTCAATCCGCAGCAGGAAATGGCCATGGCTGGCCTGCTTTCTGGCCTGCCACGCGGCATAGACATGGCCCAGATGCAGATAGCCGGTGGGGCTGGGGGCAAAACGGGTGATGACAGTCATGGAAAGCGTTTATCATGGCCTCTGGCGGAGACGAATGCATGATGCCTCATCCACAAGGATGGATAGCCTGGCCTTCTGATGAGGGGGGTGGTCCTGAAACCGCAATCACAGGATGGATGAAGCCGCCCGTGAATAGTCGGGCGCAATGTCTGATCGTGCTGTGCCACGGCCATGGCAATGATGCGGGTGGTATGATGTGGCTGGCGGAGCGTTGGGCGTCGCATTTGCCCGATGCCGCTTTTTTATCTCTGAACGGGTGGGAGCCATGTGTGCTGCATCCCGGCACGCGCCAATGGTGGTCTTTGCGTGATCGCACACCGGAAACCGACCGTGCCGGCGCGGCGCGTCTCGGCCCTGTTCTGGCGGAGACGATCAGGATTGCCACCGTGCGGCTTGGCTTGACCGCAAGGGAAGTGGCGCTGGTCGGCTTTAGCCAGGGCGCCATGAGCGTAATGGCGGCCGGGCTGTTCGCGGAAAGCCGGATCGCGGGAGAAGTGGCAAGTGCCATCGTCAGTATCGCCGGAGCCTTGCACCTGGCTGAGGAGGCTTTGATCCCGTCAGCGGATAATATGCCAGCGGTTCTGCTGCTCCATGGTGATCAGGATGATGTGGTGCCCCTTACGCGCAGTATGGTGGCCGATTCCAGGCTGAAAGCCATGCATGTGCCGGTCACACTGACTATCCTGCCGGGGATTGGGCATGAGGTCACCGCTGCAGAAGCTGATTGCACACTTGCGTTTATCATCAGGGTTTTACAGGCGGATGCTTAGACGCTTTCTGGCATGGTGGTTCATGACGAAGTCATGACGTGTGCCTGTATCCGGGTTGCTACAACACGGCTTGTCTGCGATAAAAGTCGAAGTTCTCCGCGGCGCACATGATCTGGCAGTTCGTGGCTAGGATTTCTTCACCAGAGTGTGCGACCGCCTGAATAGGAAGCGGCAATGCCTGATGGTGAGCAGTTGCACAGCCTTGTTAGAACGGGTGGACCGGCACAGTTTCCGGCTCTGGTTCTCAATGCGGATTTCCGCCCGCTCTCATATTTTCCGCTCTCGCTATGGTCCTGGCAGGATGCGGTAAAAGCGGTCTTTCTGGATCGCGTCTCAGTGCTCAGTGAATACGATCACGAAGTTCGTTCCCCCAGCCGTACGCTGAGACTGCCCAGTGTGATTGCGCTGAAGGATTATGTCCCCACAGCCCGGCGCCCCGCTTTCACCCGGTTTAACGTATTCCTGCGCGATGCCTTTTCCTGCCAGTATTGCGGGCAGCGTATGCCGACGCCTGAACTGACCTTTGATCACGTCATTCCACGCTGCCGCGGTGGGCGGACGACCTGGGAAAACGTTATTACTGCCTGCGGAAGCTGTAATCTGCGCAAGGGCTCGCGGTTGCCGCGTGAATGCAATATGCTGCCCCTGACGACGCCGCGTCAGCCTTCAACGTGGGAATTGCAGGATAATGGGCGGGCTTTCCCCCCGAACTATCTGCATGAAAGCTGGCGCGATTATCTGTATTGGGACAGCGAACTGGAGAGCTGAGCCCGCACGGCCCGCCGCTCTGCTGGCCGTACGGCCAGCAGAGAAAGAAAATGGCAGGCAGGCTGAGACAATACGGTATTCCTCTGGCGCTCATGATCATGGTCGCGGGGATGACGGGGCTGGTATCCTATTCGGTGACTTTGTACCGGCTGTTCTGCCAGGTGACCGGGGCAGGCGGCACAACCCAGCGCGTCACGGAGGATGAGGCGGCCAAAGCAGTCTCATCCCGCATGGTCACGGTGTTTTTCAACGCCGATGTTTCCCCGAAGCTCCCCTGGCGTTTTCGTCCTCTGCAACGCAGCGTCAAAGTACATCTGGGACAGCAGGTGCCGATTTTCTATGAAGCGGAGAACACCAGCGATCAGGATATCGTGGGCCATGCCACCTTCAATGTGACTCCGGATAAAGCGGGCATCTACTTCAAGAAGATCGAGTGCTTCTGCTTTACGGAGGAGAGGCTGGCTGCGCATCGCTCGGTGCAGATGCCGGTGCTGTTCTATGTTGATCCGGCCATGGCCAACGATCCGGCCATGCAGGATGTGGATCAGATCACGCTGTCCTACACGTTTTTCCGTTCCGAGACCGGGCAGACTCCGGCGGATCTGGCGCGTTTCCATGACGGACCGCCAGATGCGGCGCTGGGAAAGAAAATATTCGCCGCTCAATGTTCAGGCTGTCATGAGATGGGGACCGATAAGGAAGGCCCCCGTCTGGCAGGCATTATCGGCCGTAAGGCCGGTTCTGTGCCGGGTTATCCATACAGCAAAGCTTTGGCGGCTGCGGATTTCATCTGGGATGAGGGGCATCTGGACCGCTGGCTGGCCGGACCTGCTGCCATGCTGCCCGGTGCGGCGATGCCCATGAGCATCGATAATCCTGTCGCCCGGCGGGATATCATCGCCTACCTGAAACAGGTCATGCCAGCAAAAGCGACGGAGGCGACGCCCCAGCCGCCGACTGCACCGGCAGATCGGAAAGGGCCGGGCTGAAAGGAAATATTAAAACGACAGATTGGTGCGAAAACCGAGCACCAAAGCCGTTCCGTACTGCCGCACACCGCCGGGATGCACCACGACCTGAAGGTCAGGCTCGATTGCCAGACCTTCGCAGGCATGGATCGTATATTCGGCCTCTATGATAACTTCATCACCCTGTGGCCCGGGAACGCCCCCCGTCAGGGGCTGCCCTGCGGCTTGCTCGGCTTTTTGGAGAGCCTTCAGGCCCCGGCTCTGCTGAGCGTAATAGACGGCGAAACCATAGCTGTCCCTGCGACGTGCGGGCCAGAAAGCACGGTCCACCATGCCGACAAAACCGAGGCTGCGATAGGGTGAAAATCTGTCATCCGACAGGGTGAAACCGGCAAAGACGATCAGCCCTTCCCGTGCATAGGGGCCGCGCCGCAGCAGCATCTGGTCAGCCATGATCCAGAATCCCGAGCGGCCTCTGATCGTTTTTTGTGTGGCCGGATTGTTGTTGGAAGGGACGGGAAGGCCATATCCCTCGTCAGAGGGGAGATCGCGGTACAGGGTGTTGGTGCGTGCACTGTCATAGTAGGCCCCTATTTTATAATGCCCAGGCCGCTCGTTATTCCCGCCACCCGGTTCCCAACCGATTTCCACCGGGATCATCATGCCGTTGGCTGTGGCCGTGCTGAACTGAAGTCCCGTACGACCGCCGCGTGCGGAATTGGATTCGAAAACACCGGTTTCCACATAGGTTTCCGGTGTAGGGCGACCGCGGATGCGTCCGCCCCAGTTGGCGGCGGCGCCATTGGTAAAGGCGGGTCTGTCGCCGGCTGATAAAGGTGTGGGCACACCACAGAAAGCATTGCTGACAAATTCGCAATAGATAGGCGACGATGCGAAATCGGTCGCGACCTGCAATCGCCCCACGGCAATCGACACTCTTTTTTTCAGCAGGAGCTGCTCAGCATAGAGCATCGACAAATGGGCAGCGACATTGCCGCCGCCGCCCGCGATTTCCTGCACGGGATAGAGAGAATCCCCCATCACGGTACTGCTCAGACTGCGCCCGGCGCGGTTGATAACGATCGCGCGTGTGGTCAACCCTTTCCAGCCCGCCAATTTATTCCAGTCAATCTTGAGTTCGATGCCGCGATTATCGGCATAGGCAATGCCACGCCCCCGACCGCCGGTGACATTGCCCATCGTCTCGCTGAGATAGCCGGCAATGAGTTCGATCCCGTGATGTTCCAGAGAGGGCCTGATACCGCCCCAGTGACCGAAAAAATGCTCTCTGGGCGCGATGGGCGGGATTGTCGGATCAGGCGGTTGCGTCAGGGACCGGGACGGCATGGAGCCAAGTCCCGGCGTTTCAGATTGTGCATAGGCCTGCGTTATCAGCGAAAATCCCATCGCCGCACCGACCAGAATCCCGGTCAGTATCCTCACAATCAGGCAAAGGTGTGAAAGGAACATCCCGGACCAGAAAGCCAAAAAACGCATGCAAAAATATTTCGATACAGCATTAAACAAACTGCAATGACGGTATGATCTGAACAGGATGGAGTTTAAACGCGTTCGCTGATGGCGATGGCCAGACGGCAGCCAGCCTTGATTGCGCCGGATAGCAGCCGATAGGCTGGCGCCAGCTCTGCCTCATTGGCAAGGCCGATATCGCGGTGCTCCAGTTCTTCCTCCCTGAAGCGGGCGATGGTTTCTTTCAGCGCGTGTTCTTCATCGGGCAGAGCCTCGATCTGTCGGGCGTAGTGATTGTCGATCGTTTCCTCGACGGCGACGGTGCAGGCCATGGCAGCGCGTTCGCCAATGGCGGCCGTCAGGGCTCCGAGCGCAAAACCGGCCACATGCCAGAAAGGCAGCATCGCGGTCGGGCGGACCCGACGATCGGCGATCATGCGGGAGAATGTTTCGCGATGCACATCCTCCTGCGCCTTCATGTGTTCCAGTGTCGGCGCGTGGCGGGAGCGGCGCAAAACGGCCAGTTGCCCGGCATAGATCCGTGATGCGCCGTATTCTCCTGCGTGGTCCACCCGGATCATCCGCGCCAGCCGCTCACGGGCCGGAAGATCGCCGGGCAAGGAAGGCGATATGGGAGCCGAGGCTGAAGCTGTGTGCGTCATGCAGCGTTTCTCCGGATCAGGCGCGGTCTGGTTTCAGGGCCAACAGCATTTTCACCATGATGATGGCCATAGCCAGAGCATAAAGACAGTTCCCGAATGCCATGGAAACCGGAAAGCCAGGAATGAGATAGGTTGGTTCGTCACAGGGCTTGTCAGGCCGGGTCGGCATATGCGCCAGCATATCGGTAATGGAGAGTTGACTGCTGAAGCGTGGCGCCGCGCATTCCGGCAGAGGGCTGGGCCAGAAATGCCACTCGACCCCGGCATGCAGCAATCCGGCTCCGGCTGCTCCACAGAAACTCAGCGCCGCCAGTCCGCATAGCACGAGAGCCGGGCGGGGAGGCAGAAAGAACGCAATCACGCCCAGTGCGATTGCAATCCGGTAAGGCCAGCGTTCCACCAGGCACAGGGCACAAGGCGGCCGGTGCGCCCACCACTCCACGGAAAAAGCCACGCCGAGCGCCAGAGAAGCCGTGATAACGGCAAAAAGAGCGATGATGCGATGACATGCCATACTGACAGAATATGACGGCCAGCGTTTTCTGTCGCCCCCGCTCTTGTCGCCCCCGCTTTTGTCGCAAGAGATCATAAGCGGGTCGCCAGATGCGGGAAAAGGGGATGGCAGGGCTGACGAGGTGATCGATTGCCGCTGAAGGGAAGGCGGCGTTAGGGTTAAACAGATTATCTTCAGCAGGACTGTAGTGTTCCCATGAGCCTGATTGCCGCGCGTCTCGACCGTATCAGCCCCAGCCAGACCATTGCCATCAGCACCAAAGCCCGTGCGCTGAAGGCTGCTGGTCGTGATGTGATCAGCCTTTCCGCCGGAGAGCCGGATTTCGATACGCCGGACAATGTGAAGAAAGCGGCGATCAAGGCCATTGAGAAGGGTGACACGAAATACACGGACGTTGCGGGCACTGCGGCCCTGCGCAACGCGATCGTGGAAAAATTCAGGCGCGATAATGGTCTGGATTATGCTCCGGACGAGATCATCGTTTCCACCGGCGGCAAGCAGGTGATTTTCAACGCCATGCTGGCCACGCTGAATGCGGGTGATGAGGTGATCATCCCGGCCCCGTGCTGGGTGAGCTACCCGGATATTGTTGCCCTGTGTGACGGCAAGCCGGTTCTGGTCTCCTGTCGCGAGGAGCGCAGCTTCAAGATCAGCCCCGAGGAGCTGGAGGCCGCCATCACGCCGAAAACCAAATGGCTGATGCTCAACAGCCCCGGCAACCCGACCGGGGCAGCTTATTCCGCGGCGGAGCTGAAGGCGTTGGCAGACGTGTTGCTGCGTCATCCGCATGTCTGGATCATGACCGACGATATCTACGAGAAGCTGGTTTATGGCGGGTTTGCCTTCGCCACGCTGGCGCAGGTGGAGCCGCGTCTGAAAGATCGCACCCTGACTGTGAACGGGTGTTCCAAGGCCTATGCAATGACCGGCTGGCGCATCGGGTTTGCCGGTGGTCCGAAGGCGCTGATCAAGGCGATGGACAAGTTGCAGAGTCAGTCTACCTCCAACACCTCCTCCATCAGCCAGGCTGCGGCGGTCGAGGCGTTGATCGGCTCGCAGGACAGCATCGCCGATATGCTGGCCACCTATCAGGAGCGTCGTGATCTGGTGGTGGAGATGCTGAATGCGGCTCCGGGCGTGACATGTCATAAGCCGGAAGGTGCGTTTTATGTCTTCCCCTCCGTGAAGGGCTGCTTCGGCAAGACCAGCAAGGGGGGCGTCAGGATCGTCGATGACGAATCCTTCGTGACTGCGCTGCTGGAGGAAGAAGGCGTGGCGGCGGTGCATGGCTCCGCCTTCTGCTATCCGGGCTATTTCCGCATCAGCTATGCCACCAGCACCGAGGCGTTGCGGGAGGCCTGCACGCGTATCCAGCGTTTCTGTGCAGCTCTGTCCTGAAGCATCCTCTGGCCTGACAGAATGAAAAAGGGCCGGGCGCTTGCGTGTCCGGCCCTTTTCGTTAAGTGCATGGCGCTGATCGTATCGACGGAAAAACGGACGCCCTCTGATGCCGAGTTTTGCGCAACGCCTGAATGGGCTGGATGTCTCCCCCACCATCGCTGTGACGCAGCGTGCGCGCGTGCTGCGGGCGGAGGGGCATGATGTCATCTCCCTGTCGATTGGGGAGCCGGATTTTCCGACTCCACCGGCAGCGATTGAAGCAGCCCATGCGGCGGCGCTGGCAGGGGATACGAAATATCCCCCTATTGTGGGTGCTCCGGCGCTGGTCAGTGCGATCCGGGCCAAATTCCACCGGGAAAACGGGCTGGATTTCGCAGCGAACGAGATCGCCATCGCCAATGGTGCCAAGCAGATCATCTACAACGCGATTATGGCGACGGTGGATCCGGGGGATGAAATCGTTATTCCTGCACCCTATTGGGTCGCCTATGAGCTGGTAACCCGGCTGGCGGGAGGCATCCCGGTGATCGTGAACTGCCCGCAGGAGACTGGTTTCCGTCTGGAGCCGGAAGTGCTGGAGGCGGCGATCACCCCCAAAACCCGATGGGTGTTGCTGAATTTTCCCAACAATCCGACCGGGGCCGCGATCATGCCTGCGGAGATGGCGGCACTGGCCGAGGTGATGCGTCGCCATCCGCATGTCTGGGTCATGTGCGACGATATTTATGAGCATCTGCTCTATGACGGCTTCGTCTATCGCACCATGGCAGCCGTCGCGCCTGATCTGCGGGACCGGATCCTCACTATTTCCGGCGTGTCCAAATCCTATGCGATGACTGGATGGCGTGTCGGCTTCGCGGGAGGGCCGTCATCCCTGATCAAGGCGATGAACAATATGCAAAGCCAGGCGACGTCTGGTGTCGCCGGTATCGCACAGGCGGCCGCAGCGGCGGCCCTGAATGGTGATCCGGCCCTGCTGGCGGAGCGGGCAGCCATGTATGCAGCGCGGCGTGACTTCGTGGTGTCCGCCCTTCAATCGGCCCCCGGCCTGACCTGCCACAAGCCGGAGGGGGCATTTTACGTCTTCCCCGGTGTCGCCGGGCTGCTTGGCCGCCATTCCGCAGGCGGTCGGCTGTTGCAGACCGATGAGGATGTGGCGCTGGCTTTGCTGGAGGAATCCTATCTGGCCGTGGTGCATGGTGCGGCCTTCGGCATGAGTCCCTATTTACGGTTGAGCTACGCCACGGATGAGACATCTCTGGCGCGTGCCTGCGAGCGTCTGGTGACCTTCTGTGAAACCGTACGCTGATCTGGGGATGCTCCTTGCGGAAAGAGAATGGTGTGAGGCCGGTAGAGCCATGTTAGGAGAGGGGCCATGTCCGAGATAAAGACTTCATGCTCCGCGCCTTCGCCCATTCTGCAGGAGGGCGATCCGGTCTTTTCCATCGTGGTCCCGTGCTACAATGAGCAGGACGGGCTGGAGATGTTCCATACCCGGCTGGCCTCCGTCATGGATGGGATGGGGGAGAGCTGGGAGGTGGTCTATGTCAACGATGGCAGCCGTGACCGCACGCTTGATGTGATGCAGAGTCTGCGTCAGGCCGATCCCCGCATCAGCGTGGTGGGCCTGTCCCGTAATTTCGGCAAGGAAATTGCCACCACCGCCGGGCTGGATCATGCACGCGGTCAGGCGGTGATCGTCACCGATGCGGATTTGCAGGATCCGCCGGAATTGATCCCGGAACTGGCCGCGCAATGGCGGCAGGGTTTCGACATGGTCTATGCCCAGCGCCGTGTCAGGGAAGGCGAGACCTGGCTGAAAAAAGCCACGGCCGATGCATTCTATCGTCTGATGACACGGCTCGGGGATGTCAGCCTGCCCCCCAATGCCGGGGATTTCCGTCTGATGAGCCGTCGTGCGGTGGATGCTCTGCTGCGTCTGCGGGAGCAGCATCGCTTCATGAAGGGGCTGTTCGCCTGGATCGGTTATCCCTCGGTTGCGGTACAGTACGACCGTGCCCCCCGTGCGGTGGGCGAGTCCAAATGGTCGTACTGGAAGCTGTGGAACCTTGCGCTGGAGGGGATCACCGGCTTTACCGTCGTGCCGCTGAAGCTGGCGACGTATCTGGGTATTCTCGTTGCACTGTTCGCGGTGCTGTATGGCGGTAATATCGTGCTGTCCAAGCTGTTTTTCGGCAATCCCGTGCCGGGTTATCCCAGCCTGATGGCGGTGGTGCTGTTTCTGGGCGGTGTGCAGTTGATGACGCTGGGTGTGATCGGGGAATATCTCGGTCGCGTGTTCAATGAGACCAAGCGCCGTCCACTCTATTTCGTGGAACGTCATCTGCCGAGCGATCCAGCCATGACGGCTTCCCGTATCGGAGACTCCGTGCGTGGCTGACGGGCTGGATCCTGATGACTGGGACGCGCTGCGCAGCCTTGGTCATCGCATGCTGGATGACATGTTCGACCATCTGGCCGGAGCACGCTCCGGAGCGGTTTGGCGGCCTTTACCGACTCAGGTGAGGGATGCGTTCAAAACGCCCGCCCCGCGTGATGGCAGCAGTCTGGACTCCGTCTACGAACAGTTCCGCAATCATGTGCAGCCTTATGCGACTGGAAATATTCATCCGCGCTTCATGGGCTGGGTGCATGGTGGCGGCACGGCGGTCGGGATGCTGGCGGATATGCTGGCGGCCGGGCTGAACGCCAATCTGGGCGGGCGGGATCATGCTCCGGTCGAGGTGGAGCGGCAGGTGATCCGCTGGTCGGCTGAACTGCTGGGCATGCCGCCGGAGACCTCCGGTATTCTGGTGACCGGCTCCTCCATGGCGAATTTTATTGGTATTCTCGTGTCCCGTCTGGCGGCGCTCGGGCCGGATGTGCGGCACGAAGGGGTCGGGCAGAGCGGCTTCACCGCTTATGCCGGGGCTAATGCCCATGGTTGTATTCCCCGTGCGATGGATATGGCCGGGTTCGGCAGCGATGCCCTGCGTTCTGTGCCGCTGGATGATGCGCATTGCATGAGGCTGGATGCGTTGGCTGCCATGGTGGCGGAGGATCGGGCGCAGGGGAGGCTGCCTGCTCTGGTCATTGCGACCGCGGGAAGTGTTGATACCGGGGCTATCGACGATCTGGATGCGCTGGCCACATTCTGTGCCACCGAAGGGATGCGGCTGCATGTGGATGGGGCGTTCGGCGCGATGCTGGCCCTCTCGCCTGTGTTGCGCCATCGCGTGAAGGGGCTGGCACGGGCCGATTCCATTGCGTTCGATTTCCATAAATGGCCGCAGGTACCCTACGACGCAGGCTGTGTGCTTGTGCGCGATCCGGTATTGCACCGGCAGGCTTTTGCCCAGGATCTGGCTTATCTGCGGCGCGATATCCGGGGCTTGTCCGGCGGCGCGCCATGGCCATGCGATCTTGGGCCGGACCTGTCACGTGGGTTTCGGGCGCTGAAAGTCTGGATGATGCTCAAAACCTACGGTGCCGACCGGCTCGGCGCGGTGGTAGAGACGTGCTGCGACGTCGCCGCCTATCTGGCCGTACGGGTGGCAGCTGAGCCGGAGCTGGAGTTGCTGGCCCCGCTGCCCGGTCAGAACGGGCTGAATGTCGTGTGTTTCCGCTTTATCGCGGCTCCGGGTGATCTCGACCTTCTGAACATAGAGCTGGTCGCGGATGTTCAGGAATCCGGTGTTGCGGTCCCCTCAACGACGCATTTGCAGGGGAGGCTCGCGATTCGTGCTGCCATCGTCAATCACCGGACGAGGCGGGAGGATGCTGATATTCTGGTGGATGCAGTGTTGAAAGCCGGACGCTGCCGTGTCAGCCAGTTGGTGGCAACCGGCTGACACAGGCGTTGCGTCAGCCGAGTTCGGCCAGCTTGCCGAGCAGGAAGTCACGGAACACGGAAACGCGCTTGGAGCTGCGCAACTCCTCCGGATAGACGAAATACACGTCGATTTTGGGAGATTCGATCTCCGGCAGGACACGCTCCAGCCCGTCCATTTCATTGCTCATGTAATCGGGCAGAGCACCAATCCCCAGACCGGACTGAATGGCCAGCGCCATTGCCTGCAGTGAGTTGACATCCAGCAATGGGCGCCGCGGCGTGCCGCTCTTGCGCCCGGCTTCGGCCAGCCAGTTGATGTTGTTGACCGGCGAGTGATAGTCGCCGAACAAAATCAGGCGGTGATTATCGAGGTCTTCCGCTGATTGCGGCCGACCATATTGCTCGAAATAGGCAGGTGTGCCGACCACATGCCATTTGATAGTCATCAGATGGCGCTGCACCAGATCGGGCTGCTTGGGCGGATGCATACGGATGGCCACATCGGCCTCCCGCATGGCCAGATCAAGATCGGCATCATCCAGCAGCAGTGACAGAGACACGTCGGGGTAGGTGGCCAGGAACTGGTGCAGGCGTGGTGCCAGCCACGAAGCGCCAAAGCCGACCGTGGTGGTGACTTTCAGACGACCGGCGGGTTTTTCCTTGCTTTCGGTCAGCAAAGCCTCGGTCATGGCCAGCTTGGCAAAAACTTCACGCACTGTGCGGTTCAGGCTTTCACCCTGCTCGGTCAGGATCAGGCCGCGGGCATGCCGGTGAAACAGGGGAACCTGAAGGGCCTCCTCCAGTGCCGAAATCTGGCGGGACACGGCAGACTGGCTCAGGTTCAACGTATCGCCAGCATGAGTGAAGCTGCCTGCTTCGGCCACGGCGTGGAAGACGCGCAGTTTGTCCCAGTCCATTGTTTACGCCACTCCCCGCTTCCGGGTGCGCTATGTGCGACCCATCGATGATTCGGCCTGCCGGGCCGCGGTCTCCTGTTCTCCGCGCATCCCTCCCGTAAGCCGGGTGTTGGCGGACGATTCGCTATTCTGCTGCCAGCATTGACGAATCGGTATGTTCAGCTACCCACTTTTCCGCCTCCAGCGCCGCCATGCAACCTGTTCCGGCAGCAGTAACGGCCTGACGGTATATTTTATCCTGTACATCCCCTGCGGCGAACACACCGGGGATTGAGGTGCAGGGGGTTCCCGGGCGGGTCACCACATATCCTTCTTCATCCAGTTCCAGCTTGCCGCGGAAGATGGCGGTGTTGGGGGAATGGCCGATTGCCACGAAAACGCCATCCACCGGCAGCGTGCTGGTATCCCCCGTCGCGGTGTTGCGCAGGACAATCCCGTCCACCCGATCCGGTGGACCGGAAGCCGTGATGTCCTCGACCACGCTGTTCCAGACGACGGAGATTTTGGGATGCGCAAACAGGCGGTCCTGAAGGATTTTCTCGGCCCGCAACGAATCGCGGCGATGGATCAACACCACTTCGCTGGCATGGTGGGTCAGATACAGGGCTTCCTCAACGGCGGTATTGCCGCCACCAATCACCGCCACGCGCTTGCCCCGAAAGAAAAAGCCGTCACAGGTGGCGCAGGCCGATACGCCTGCTCCCTGAAGTCGTTTCTCATTCGGCAGCCCAAGCCAGCGTGCCTGGGCACCGGTTGCGATGATGACCGAATCCGCCTCGAACACATCGCCTGAATCCGCTGTGCAGCGAAAAGGTGTGCGGGTAAAGTCCACATCGGTGATCAGATCATACACGATCTCGGTGCCGACATGACGCGCCTGCGCTTCCATCTGCTCCATCAACCACGGGCCCTGCACCGATTCTGCAAAGCCGGGGTAGTTTTCAACGTCGGTGGTGATGGTCAACTGTCCGCCGGGCTGAAGGCCGCATACCAGAATCGGTTTCATGCTGGCGCGGGCAGTGTAGATGGCGGCGGTATAGCCGGCAGGCCCTGCACCGATAATGAGAACCTTGCTGCGATGGATCATGGTTTTTGTCTATCTGAAACACAGGGACGGCATGCCTCAGGATATGAGGCCAATCTCCCTTGCGGGCAAGGCTGAAGCCTTCGCACAAAGTTTTTAATTTTTCGGGCTGAGAATGGCTTGCAGCCAGCGCGTTGAGTCATAATATTGCGCAGCCAGAGCATTCATGACAATTTTCCGTTTCACCACGAATGAGCATCCCCAGCGCATGACCGCCGATCATTCTCTTCCCCATGAGCTGGACGCTATCGACCGGCGTATTCTGGCGGAATTGCAGGCCGATGGCCGCATGACCAATGTCGAGCTGGCGCGTCGTGCGGGTATTTCGGCGCCTCCCTGCCTGCGGCGTGTCCGGCGGTTGGAGGAAGCAGGTATCATCCGGGGCTATTACGCCGATACCAACCCGCAGGCACTGGGCTGGGAGATTGAGTTTTTCGCCATTGTCGGTCTGGACAGTCAGAAGGAACAGGCTCTGGCCGAGTTCGAAAAGACGGTGGGGGAGTGGAGCGAAGTGCGTGAATGCCACATGATTCGCGGCGGCGGCGATTTTCTGCTGCGTTTGGTGGCACGTGATACGGCGCATGAAAATCAGCTGACCCAGCGCCTGACCGGGATGGAGCGTGTCACGCGGGTCCAGACCCTCCAGACGATTCGCACCAGCCGCGATATTGCGGGCGTGCCGTTATAGAGCGAGTTTGAAGGGCCGGATCAGGCCCTGTCGAATTTCGCCTTTGCATGACGCAGCGCGACTGGCAGCAGGGATAGCAGCGACAGGATAAAGAGCGGCAGCAGCACCGAGGGACTCATTAACGTGTCTGCCGGGGCGAGGGATTGCTGTATGCTCTGACGCAATCCTGCGCCGAGGCTGACCGTGATGCTGATCAGGGGGGCGCTGCCGATCGCGGTGGCGATGGCGAATGGCAGGATGCGATGGCTGGCAAATGGCGCGGCCAGTGTACTGAGCCAGAATGGCACCATCGGCATCAGCCTTGCCGCCAGCATGTAATTGAAACCGTCCTGCTGCATTTGCGGGGCGATCTGATCGAGCCGGCGCAGGCAATGCGCGGGCAGCCAGCGCCGCAGGTGCATCAGCATATATCGTCTGGTCAGAGAGTGAAAAGCCGCGGCCCCGAGCGTTGCCCCGGCAATGGCGGAGACGGACCCGGCCAGCGTGCCGCACAAAGCGCCGCCGGCCAGCCCCAGAAAAAGCCCGCCAGGCAGCAGCAGCAGGACGCTGAGCGCATAGGCGAGCATATACAGGGTGAAAGTCAGCACCGGGTGTCGGTCAGCCCAGGGAAGCGCCTGATCGAGCCAGGCGTGAAGGGCAGCAAGAGCATGTTCCATGACGGGAGATCAGACTCGCAGAAAGTTAAAAAAGCGGATCACAGCACGGGATCGTCCGCTATGCGCAGCTTCTGATTGACGGATAGCCATTCACCCCCCTATAAGCCGCGCCTCGGCCAGTCAGATGCGCAGGCATCTGCGGACCATCTGTCTTGTACCGGAAATTTCGACCGGGCGCGATCCCGAAGCTGGGACGCCCCTAGCCTCGGAGAGCCTGACGTGAAGCGTACTTATCAACCCTCGAAGCTGGTCCGCAAGCGGCGGCATGGTTTCCGCGCGCGTATGGCGACTGTTGGTGGCCGCAAGGTGATTGCCAACCGGCGTTCCAAGGGCCGCAAGCGTCTGTCCGCCTGATTTCGGACAGCCCTGTTTCGGTAAGGCCGGATTTGCATGTCCCTGATATGCGGCCCGGCTCCCAACGAAAGGGTTCCGCAGTCATGCGGGAAAAACGTCTGAAGCGGCGCGCGGAGTTCCTCCGCGTTGCCTCAAAGGGGCGCAAGGCCGCCGTGCATGGTCTGGTTCTTCAGGCCCTGCCCGCGCAGGCTGCCGACGCCCCTTTGCGCATTGGCTATACTGTGACCAAAAAAGTCGGCAATGCGGTTGTACGCAATCGCACCCGTCGGCGCTTGCGCGAGGCGGCGCGGCTGGTGGCGCGGGAATACGATCAGGCAGGCACGCCTTTATCGGCGCATGATCTGGTTCTGATTGGACGAGACAGCACACGCGGGCGGCCATTCGATTCCCTGCTGGATGATCTGCGCCGTGCTCTGGCCAAGGCCGGAGTCGTATGATCGCCGGTCGTATCATCGGATACGGGCTGAGGCTTGTGGTGCGGCTGTATCAACTGGTTCTGCGGCCCGTGCTGGGGACGAATTGCCGGTTTGTTCCCAGTTGCAGTGATTATGCGCTTCAGGCATTGCGCGAACACGGCACTTTTCAGGGTTCCATGCTTGCAGGGCGGCGCATTCTGCGCTGCAACCCATGGCACCAGGGCGGCTATGATCCGGTTCCTGCCGGAAGATGCCGCTGCAAAGATCATTCAGGACAGACGGCGGGTTGATGGACCAGAAACGGCTATTCCTCGCGATTGCGATTTCTTTGGGCATTCTGCTGGGTTTCCAGGGGTTGTACCGGCATTTCGTGCCGGAGCCTCCTGCTGCGGCCCGGACGGCCACGAATGTCGGGCAGGATAAACCAAATAATACGCTGGGCGCGGTTCCGACCGATGCCACGGCCTCCCAGTCGCCTCCTCCGAAGGAAGGAGCCCGTCTGGCTGTCGATGCGCCGCGTGTGAAGGGCAGCATCAGCCTGGTCGGTGCGCGTTTCGATGATCTGGTCCTGCGCGATTATCATGAGACGGTCGACAAGAATTCCCCGCTGGTCCGCCTGCTGGCTCCGCTGAGCGGGCCGGAGCCATACTATGTGGAATATGGCTGGGTGCCGGAAGAATCGGGCATTGCCACGCCGGGCCGTGATACGGAGTGGAAGGCCGATGCCGCCACCCTGACCCCCAACAAGCCGGTGACGCTGAGCTGGGATAACGGCGCGGGCCTGACCTTCATGCTCAAGGTTGCGGTCGATGCCGATTACATGTTCTCGGTGACCCAATCCGTGCGCAATGCGACCGGTAAGCCGGTTGTGTTGCATCCTTATGCACGGGTGCGTCGTGATTACCGGCCGGAGGTCGAGGGCTATACCGTTCTGCATGAAGGGCTGATCGGTGTGGTGGACGGCATCCTGCATGAGATCACCTACAAGAGCGCCGACAGCGATGGGGCCAAGAATAACGGCCTTGCTTTCGAGCATGCCTCCACCGGCGGATGGGCGGGTATCACGGACAAATACTGGCTGACGGCGCTGATTCCTGATCAGACCAGTTCGGTCGATTTCAGTTTCCGCGATACCAAGCCGAATGGCCGGGACGGCTATCAGGTCGGCATCATCTCCCATACTCCGGATCAGGTTGCGGCAGGGGCAGAAAGCGCCAGCACCACGCATCTGTTCGCGGGGGCCAAGGTGGTCAGCCTGCTCGATCACTATCAGGCGGAGTATCATATTCCCAGCTTCTGGGAGGCGGTTGATTTCGGCTGGTTCTGGTTCATCACCCGGCCGTTCTTCTATGCGCTGGACTGGCTGTATCATCTGGTTGGCAATTTCGGTGTTGCCATTCTGATCTTCACCGTTCTGGTCAAGGCGGCCTTCTATCCGCTGGCGAGCAAATCCTATCGCTCGATGAGCAAGATGCGTCTGCTGGCTCCCAAAATTCAGTCCCTGCGTGAACGCTACAAGGATGATACGACGCGGATGCAGCAGGAGGTCATGCAGCTTTACAAGGCTGAAGGCGCCAATCCCGCCAGCGGCTGTCTGCCGATGTTGTTGCAGTTCCCGATTTTCTTCTCACTCTACAAGGTCATCTTCGTGACCATCGAAATGCGGCATGCTCCGTTCTTCGGCTGGATTCACGATCTGTCGGCGGTCGATCCGACCAATCTGTTCAATCTGTTCGGGCTGCTGCCTTTCGACCCCACCCATATCTCGCCCTTCCTGCATCTGGGCATCTGGCCGCTGATCATGGGCGGCACAATGTATCTGCAACAGAAGATGAACCCGCCGATGCCGGATCCGGTGCAGGCAAAGATGTTCCAGTTCATGCCGATCATCTTTACCTTCATGCTGGCGCGCTTCCCTGTGGGGCTGGTGATTTACTGGAGCTGGAACAATCTGCTGTCGATCGGGCAGCAATGGCTGATCCAGCGCCGCACCAAGCTGCCGCGCCCCGAGCTCGCCAAGGTCTGAGCGGGATTTATGTCTGATCAGACCCCGCAATTCGGGCAGATACCCTCCGAAGCTGAACCAGATGAGGCGGCTCTGGAGGCCGGGCGGAAGCTCTTTGCCGGTGAGTGTACCTTCTTCCATGGCACGCAGAGGCTGGATCAGCTTCCGCCGCCTATGGGGGTGGAAATCGCTTTTGCCGGGCGTTCCAATGTGGGCAAATCCACTCTGGTCAATGCCCTGACCGGACGGAAAACGCTGGCGCGCGCCTCATCCCAGCCGGGACGGACCAAGCAGCTGAATTTCTTCAACCTCGCTGACCAGCTCGTGCTGGTGGATATGCCGGGATATGGCTACGCACAGGCGGCGAAGGATGTGAAGGAAGACTGGCAGGGGCTGATGTTCAGCTATCTGCGCGGGCGACCCAATCTGCGCCGGGTCATGCTGCTGGTCGATGCACGGGTCGAGTTCAAGGCGTCCGACATTGCGGTGATGGAATTGCTCGATAAGGCGGCCGTCACTTTCCAACTGGTCGTGACCAAGGCGGATGCCGTGAAGCCGACACCGTTGCAACGCCGCGTGGAGGATGTCTATGCGGCGGCCCGCGCCCATCCTGCGGCGCATCCCCATGTCTTTGTCACCAGCAGCGATACAGGATCGGGAATCGCTGAGTTGCGCGCGGCTCTGGCCGGCCTGACGGACTGAGCATCCATGCGTGGTCAGGACTGGATGCCGGTTCTGGTGCTGCTGGGTCTGCTCTGTCTGGCTGTGGCAGGGTGGATGCTGTTTCCACGTCTGCAAGCGTTCATTGCGTTTCAGGATTGTGCGGCAGCGGGGCGGGTTGATTGTAGCCCCTGATGGAAAAGCAAAACCTTTTAAACCGGCTGACTTTTCAGGGTTTCCTGTGGCTTGGCGATCCGGGTCGACTCTGGAATGATGTCGGCGAATGTCTTTCCGAAAGCGGGGAATGATGACTTTACCCGATGCTCTGCCCGTAGCACGGATCATCGTGCAGCCTGATGATGGTGTTGCTCCGGTCGTTGAACTGATTGCAGGGGCAAGCCGCTCGGTCAGGCTGAAGATGTTCACCTTTACCTACGAGCCGATCATCACTGCACTCAAGGCGGCTCACGATCGGGGCGTCAGCGTGCGCGTTATGCTGAATCCGGCCCGTTCATCGGGGTCACGCGCGAATGATGAGACAATGGCAGAATTGCGTGCCGCCGGAATCGAGGCGATCTGGTCCAATCCGGCTTTCCCGGTCACGCATGAAAAATCGATGGTGATCGACGAGCAGCGTGCCTTGATTGCCACCTTTAATTTCGTCGAAAAATACTTCACCCGCACCAGGGATTATGGAGCGATTATCGAAGATCAGGCGACGGTTACGGAGATCCTGCAAGGTTTCGATGCTGACTGGAACCGGCAGCCTTTCTGGCCGCGCCCGGGTTCCCCTCTGGTGTGGAGTAATACCTCCGCCCGTACGGCCATGTGTGCCTTTATTGATTCGGCGCAGGAAACGCTGTGGATTCAGCACCCCAAATTCGTTGATGCCACTGTGCTGGACCGGATCGTTGCGGCACAGGCGAGGGGTGTTGTGGTGCGTATCCTGTGTGGCGGGCGGCATGGCATCAGCGAAGTTGACCTGCTGGACACATTTTCCTCGCTGCGCATCATGCAGCGTATGGAGATCGCCATTCACAAGCAGAAAACGCTCCGTGCCCATGCGAAGCTGATGATTGCCGACAAAACAACGGCCCTGATCGGCTCCATGAATATCGACCGCAGCGCTTTCGATATCAGGCGGGAGCTGGGCATTGTGCTGCATGGGGAAGGCACGACAAAGCATCTGCGCGAAATATTCAAAAGCGACTGGAAAATCTCTCATCGCTATGATCCACCGGATCCGCTGACCGTGCATCTGCATGTCGAAGATGACCATGAGCCTCATGATATCGAAGTGGCTCATGAATGATCATATCCCGTGTCCGGGTGCATCATGTCGCCGGATGAGGCGATAAGCCCAGTTGAGCGCCCCAGCCTGTGGCGTATCGCAATGACCTTTAATCAGATCGCCCTGCTTGGATTCGGAGGAGGGTTATCCGCATGGTCACGGGATGTACTGGTTCTACGTCGCCGCTGGCTCAGTGAAGCAACCTTCCTGAGCGCTCTGACGGTGGCGCGTGTTCTGCCCGGTGCAAATCAGGTCAATCTCGCCGTGTTTGTCGGCACACGCCTGAGAGGTGTCAGCGGTGCCGTGGCTGCCATTGCCGGGCTGGTAATGTTACCATTTCTGATCATCCTTGCTCTGAGTGTCGGCTATCTGGAGTTTCAGCATGCGCTCTGGTTGCAGCATGTGCTGGCCGGGCTGGCGGCGGGGGCTGTCGGGCTGACATTTTCCATGGCCTGGCAGACGGGCAGGAAAGTGCTGACCGCCCCTGCTCCAGCCCTTATTTTTGCTGCCAGCGTTCTGTTATCGGCTGTCGTCCGCATGTCTCTGCTCTGGATGCTGCTGATCCTGCTGCCGGTCAGTTTTGTATGGGCCTGGTTGACAACAGAGAAGGATCGGAAAGGATGATCCCGCCGCGACTGCTCGATATTATTGTGCTGTTCGGCGGCGCTTCCCTGCTGTCATTCGGCGGTGGCAATGCTATCGTGCCGCATCTCCAGATGCAGACGGTTGAGGTCTATCACTGGCTGACAGCCCAGCAATTTGCTGATGCCTATGCCATGGCGCAGGTTGCACCGGGGCCAAGCACATTGCTGGTCACCATTCTGGGTTATGATGCGGCGGGTATTTCGGGGGCGGTGCTGGCCACAATCGCCATGCTCATCCCCAGCAGCCTGCTGGTATTCGGAGCCGCCATGCTCTGGAAAAGCATGGGGGAGGGCCGGTTCCGGCGTATCTTTGAACGCGCCATGGCGCCGTTGGCAGTCGGGCTGGTTCTGGCCAGTGGGATCATCATCACCAAAAGCAATGACCATAGCTGGCCGGCTTATGCCATCACGGCCGCCTCGACGCTTGTGCTGTGTCGGTGGCACCTGCATCCGGTGGCGGTGATGGCTTGCTGTGGTATCATTGGCTGGCTGGTGAAACTCTGACTGTTTGCTCCGGCTTTTTCATTGGACCAGACTGGACGTATCGCTTTTGATCTGTTGTAGCGCATAGCGGAAAGGTTCATCGGAAACAGCCACAATTCCGCCAAGCGGTGTTGCCATTTCCATGACGACGAACAGGGCGACGCAGATTGAAATGGCTGAAACAACAAGCGCAACACTGATGAAAATGCTGAAATCAGCATTCAGCCCATATATAAAGAAAGATGCCAGCATCCACAGGATCAGCGTGATATAAAACGGTTTGCTGATAGAGGATGCTGATTGCGAAATAATCTGCCAGTGAACCCGGTTCAGCGGAGAAAGGCGCTCCTCAAGTTCAAATTGCAGCCGCTTCTTTTCGATGGTTTTCGGCATCCAGTCACGCACGATTGCTTCCATCTGCATCAGTCTTTTGGCCTGAGCGGTTGCTTTGGGGGCCGGGTCATTGAAATCATAGATGCAATGGGCCGTGAATTCTTTCAGAAGAGTTTGGGCGTCTGCAATATCAGTACCATATTCTATAAGCAGCCGGTTGAACTGAACGATCTGGATGGCTTCCTCGTTCACGGAACGTGACAGGCTATCATACGATTCTTTGCCGGATGTCACCATCAGACCCAGAACAATGGCACCGAATGTCACCAGCATGCCGATCACGGCATGAACGACAGCCGATGTCTCGCTGTTGCGATGATGCGGCGGCAGGCGGATACGGAGCCATAGTCCGGCACGATAGGCCCCCAGCAGCAGCACAAACAGCAGTGTCACGGCCAGGAAATTCTTAAGATCGTAATAATCCATCAGGCGAGTCCATTTCGGGTTCCCTCGCCATCAAGCGAATCAGCGAGTCATTGTTGGAACCCATTAATATAAATGGAGACGTCTGGCGATCATACGGGATGAGAGCAGGCTTGGAGTTTCTTAAGCATTTATGAGGATTATAAAAGCAGGCAGGGCACCTCGTATAAATCCGAGGTGCCCTGATGATGGTCAGCCGGTTCTCTTCGAAAGAGCGTCAGTAGCCGTAACGACCGGGAGCGGGACGCTGGTAATAGCCAGCCGGATAAGCGTTTTGCTGAGGTGTGGTGACGGCCCCGCCGACAGCCCCCAGCGCACCACCCGCCAATGCACCGATTGCAGCACCTCTGCCGCCCCCGGCGATTGCCCCCAGAGCTGCGCCGCCGCCGGCACCAAGGGCCGCTCCACCAATGGCTCGTTGGCCGGGATCATAAGGATTGGTGCAGGCGCCCAGGCTGAGAATACTGGCGGCAAGCAATATGCGTCCTGCAATACGACTGTACATCCGAGTGTTTCCCTTTCTATTCAGTTTTGTCCATTCCTACGGCATTGTGAACGCAGCGGAAAGGTCAAGGTCGCAGTATCATTCAGCCAGTATTTTCATGGCAGAAATAAGACGGTTTCAAGGCACACCAAGACAGTTTCTTGACGAATGTGGCCTGTTCCGTGTGTGGTGAGGGCGGCGGGGACTTCCTATCCCGATGGAATGATGTCGAGTGAAAGAGAACGTATGACGGGCGCGTCGCAGACGGAGGTCCATGTGAACACCGATGATTTCGGCTCGGCAGGGGAGCAGGCGCGAATCCTTGCTCATGCTCTGCCGTTTATGCGCCGCTATGCGGGTGCAACAGTTGTGGTGAAATATGGCGGCCACGCCATGGGTGATGAGCGTCTGGCCGAACAGTTCGGCGCTGATATCGCTCTGCTCAAGCAGGTGGGCATCAACCCCGTGGTTGTGCATGGCGGCGGTCCGCAGATCAATGACATGCTCAAACGTCTGGCGATCCAGTCCAGATTTGTGGACGGGTTGCGCGTTACCGATGCGGCGATGGTTGAGGTCGTCGAGATGGTACTTGCAGGTACTGTCAACAAGATGGTCGCTGGCCTGATCAATCGTGCGGGCGCCATGGCGGTTGGGATTTGCGGCAAGGATGGCGGTCTGATTCATGCGCGCAAATTGCAGCGTACGGCGATGGACCCTGACAGCCATATCGAGAAAGCGCTCGATCTCGGTTTTGTGGGAGAGCCTGCTCATATTGATGTCCGCGTCATTCATGCCCTGACCGGAGCCGGGCTGATCCCGGTCATTGCGCCGGTTGGCATTGGGGAAGACGGTCAGACATATAATATCAATGCTGATTCTGCCGCCGGTGCCATTGCTGGTGCGCTGGGCGCCAAGCGTCTTCTGATGCTGACGGATGTGCCCGGTGTTCTGGATACGGATAAAAAGCTGATTCCGGAAATGAGTGCGACGGATGTTAAGGCAGGCATTGCCGATGGCACGATTACGGGTGGTATGATCCCGAAAGTCGAATGCTGTGTCGATGCGGTTGAAAAAGGTGTACGCGGCGCGGTGATTCTGGACGGCCGTCAGCCGCACGCCTGTCTGTTGGAAATGTTTACAGAAGGGGGAATCGGCACCCTGATTCGCGGCTGAGGCTGATAGAAGAGGGAGGGGAGGTGCTGGCCATCTCCCCTCTGACTGCTAGCCTTGATGCGCAGGTACCGTTCGGCCGACCGCTTTTCCTACCAGGACCAGAGCCGGGCCGCCTTCACTCCAGTCCGGTGCGGTTTCCACCAGGTAATCCAGGGTGCCGAACAGGGCGCGCTGTGCCTTTGTTCCTCCCCTTTCGATGAGGGCGGCGGGCGTTTCAGCCGGCAGTCCTGCGGCCAGTAATCCATCCCTCAGGCGCGGAAGCGTCACGATACCCATATAGACGGCCAGAGTACCCCCCAGCTGTACCGCCCCGTGAAAATCCATCTCCAGCGTGCCATCTCTGGTGTGACCGGTAATGAAGGTCACGGCGCGTGCGGCTTCTCGATGTGTGAGCGGGATGTTGGAGCCCGCCGCGCAACCAAGGGCTGCGGTAATGCCGGGGACGATCTCAAAGGCGACTCCGGCTTCAGCCAGAGCTTCGGCCTCTTCTCCGCCGCGACCGAAAATAAGCGGGTCACCCCCCTTGAGTCGGACGACGCGTTTCCCTTCCTGTCCGAGACGGACCAGAAGGGCGTTGATGTCTTCCTGCCGCATGCAGTGATTGGCGCGGGCCTTGCCGACAAAAATACGGCTGGCGTCGCGACGGCCCATGTCGAGAATTTCATCGGTGACCAGCCGGTCATGCACGATCACATCCGCTTCACCCAACAGGCGTTGCGCGCGCAGCGTCAGCAGATCGGGTGCACCAGGCCCGGCGCCCACCAGATAAACGATTCCCTTGCGAGAGATTGTGTCGGGTTGGCTGATGGCAGCCTCGAACAGTTTTCCCGCCTCGTTCTCTTGCCCGTTCAGGGCAAGATCGGCAGCGGGGCCGGTCAGCAGGCTCTCCAATGCCCGACGCCTGATCGCCATATCAGGAAAAGCCGCGCGTAATCTGTCCTTGAACTGCTCGGCCAGGGCAGCCAGTCTGGCATAGCTGGGTGAAACCAGCGCTTCAATCTTTGCCCGCAGCAACCGGGCCAGCACAGGCGCCGCCCCACCGGAGGAGATGGCGATGGTCAACGGGCTACGGTCAACGATAGCGGGTGTGATAAAGCTGCATAATTCCGGGCGATCTACTATATTGACTGGAATGCCACGCTCGATTGCGGTTCTGGAAAGGGCTTGCAAATCCTCGTCAGTCGCTTCCGCGCCGATGGCAATCGTGCAGCCGTCGAGAAGACCGGGCTTGAATGTCGGCGATATGTTCACCTCGGCACCGGCGCGGCGCAGAGCCTGTGCCTTACGGTCTGCGGATTCGCCCTGACCAATAACAAGGGCTTTCCGCCCTATAATATCCATGAATGCCGGGTAGTGACGCATATCCGTGAAGCCTTCCTGAACGCCGTAGTAAGCTGCCTTGTTGTCGGACAATATCCATTTCGCCATCATTTCAAAGGTTTGAGATGGTGTTGGTCCAGTGAACAGCATCCGGGCGATTTTGTCATAAAACAGAGGTGGCGTTTCTCCTTATGAACATGAAAGAGAATTCATCTCATTTAAGAGCCATATCCTATGGCGGAATTGGCTATGGGAAGGCTAAGTCAAGACGATCGTTGGTCATTCTGTAGCTGCTGACGGGTTTCTGGGCGAAGCGTAATACATTAAAAGGTCCACATAATTGCCTGTGCTCGTTACCGGTGTCGCTGGGTTCATTGGCTTTCACGTCGCCCGTGCCTTAATGCGTCAGGGCGAAACCGTTATCGGTATTGATAATCTGAACAGTTATTATGATGTCGGTCTCAAGCGGGCCAGACTGGCTGTGCTGGAAAGAGAGACAAGGTTCAGTTTCTTTAAGGTCGATCTGGCTGATCGCCTGGCGATGGCCGAGTTTACGCGAAGCTTTCACTCCGTGGACAGAATTGTGCATCTGGCGGCACAGGCCGGGGTGAGATACTCGCTTCAGGATCCCTACGCCTATGTTGCTTCCAATGTCATGGGACATCTCGCCATTCTGGAGATGGCCCGTACCCTGCCGGACCTGCGTCATCTGGTATATGCTAGCTCGTCATCTGTTTACGGAGGCGATCTGGAAGCCCCGTTTCGGGAGACGGCACGGATTGAGCGCCCGCTTTCGCTGTATGCCGTGACAAAGCGCGCTGATGAGCTGATGAGTGCGGCTTATGATCACCTGTTTGGGATTCCTCAGACCGGTTTGCGCTTTTTCACGGCATATGGCCCGTGGGGGCGACCGGATATGGCTTATTATTCCTTCGCCAAAGCCATTACCCAGGGAGAGGAGATCCAGCTTTTCGATCATGGCCGGTTGAAGAGGGATTTTACCTATATTGATGACATTGTGGAGGGGGTGATTCGCTGCCTCGACCGTCCGCCCAGTTCAGCGGACGGCGCCCGTCTGATCAATATCGGCAATAACAGGCCGGAGGAGGTCTCC